>NZ_KB235898.1:408408-552591 GCF_000332155.1 Kamptonema formosum PCC 6407
GCTCCCCTGCTCCCCCGCTCCCCTGCTCCCCTGCTCCCCTGCTCCCCCGCTCCCCTGCTCCCCCGCTCCCTCGCTCCCCTCTTTCCCTAGCCCCTAGCCCCTAGCCCCTTCTCATACGTGCTCGTCGAGCATTGCTGCTAACTTTTGCTTAGTAATAGCTCCCTCATAGACTGCAACCACCTCAGAGCCTTTAAAGAGCCTAAGAGCTGGCACTCCTTCAACCTTGTACTGCTTAACGGCAATGGGATTGGGGTCTATTTCCATCTTAACGACCTTGAGGCGATCGCTATACTCCGACGCTACCCACTCCACAGCAGGTGCAACCAACTTGCAAGGGCCGCACCAAGCAGCCCAAAAATATGCTAGAACAGGTTGCTCTGCTTTCAAAACTTCAGTTTCAAATTGCTCGTCGCTAATGACTAAAACGCTGCTGCTCATGGCTCTCCAATCTGACAGTACCGCTGGAAACACACTGATCTCGGACTGTATATTATATCACTTATGTCTCGATTCCCCAGTTTTTCCCGCCAATCCATAGTCAGCAGCAAAACTTAACACAAACTGAAGTAAACCCCAACGTTAACGAGATCCCCGCCTCTGATAGACTTTAACACTGGGAGTGCTAGAGAATACAGGCACGGACGACTTAATTGGGAGGATATACTTCGTGGATAATGTAATCGGTTTAGAGATTATTGAGGTAGTTGAGCTGGCTGCGATCGCGTCATCTCGCTTGATGGGTAAAGGCGACAAGAATGAAGCCGACCAAGTAGCGGTGACAGCCATGCGCGATCGCATGAACAAAATTCATATGCGCGGCCGCATCGTCATCGGCGAAGGCGAACGCGACGATGCTCCCATGCTTTATATCGGCGAACAAGTCGGCATTTGCACCCAGGAAAATGCCAAAGATTTTTGTAACCCCGATGAACTGATGGAAATTGACATCGCCGTTGACCCCTGCGAAGGCACTAACCTAGTGGCCTACGGTCAAAACGGGTCAATGGCAGTGCTGGCAATCTCCGAAAAAGGTGGTTTGTTTGCAGCGCCAGATTTCTACATGAAAAAGCTAGCAGCTCCAGCAGTTGCCCGCAATCATGTAGATATTAATAAGTCAGCTACCGAAAACCTGAAAATTATTTCAGATTGCATGAATCGCGCCATCTCCGACTTGGTGGTGGTGGTAATGGATCGCCCTCGGCACAAAGACTTAATCAATGAAATTCGCGAAGCAGGTGCAAGAGTGCGCTTGATCAGCGACGGCGACGTTTCTGCCGCAATTTCTTGTGCATTTTCCGGTACAAACATCCACGCACTGATGGGAATCGGTGCTGCACCTGAAGGCGTGATCTCAGCAGCGGCGATGCGCTGTTTGGGCGGTCACTTCCAAGGTCAGCTTATCTACGATCCAGACGTTGTAAAAACTGGCTTGATCGGTGAAAGTAAAGAGGGTAATCTTAAGCGGCTGAAAGAAATGGGTATCACAGACCCAGACAAGGTTTACAATGCCGAAGAGTTAGCATCTGGCGAAACAGTCTTGTTTGCAGCCTGCGGCATCACTCCTGGTACACTGATGGAAGGTGTACGCTTCTTTGCAGGCGGCGCACGCACCCAAAGCTTGGTAATTTCTTCTCAGTCAAAAACAGCTCGGTTTGTGGATACAATCCATATGTTTGATGAACCGAAGGCACTGCAATTGAAGTAATTGTTAGTTGTTAGTTGTCAGTTGTTAGTGGTTAATTGTTAATGGTTAGTTGTTAATAGTTGGTTGTTGATGTTTAGTTGTTGGTTGTTAGTTGTTGATGGTACGCTAGTAGTTGTTGGCTATTGCTGACCATCAATAATTAACAGTTAGCAATCATCAATAATTATTAATCAACAACATTCATCAATAATTAGCAGTCAACTAACAACCACGACTAACGACTAACAACTAACAACTAACAACCAACCATTAACAAATTAGCAATTAACCATTAGCAATTAACCATTAGCAAATGAATATTGCAGTCATAGGTCTTAGCCATAAAACAGCGCCAGTAGAAGTTCGGGAAAAACTGAGCATTCCTGAAACAAAAATAGAAAGCGCGATCGCACAACTTTGCGGTTATCCTCATGTTGAAGAAGTTGCCATTCTCAGCACTTGCAATCGGTTAGAGATTTATATAGTCACCAGCGACACAGAACCGGGAATTAGAGAAGTTACTCAATTTCTATCTGAGTCGAGCAAATTGCCTCTGGTTTCTTTACGACCTCACTTGTTCATGTTGCTGCACGAAGATGCAGTTATGCACTTGATGCGAGTTGCCGCAGGACTCGATAGTTTAGTGCTGGGAGAAGGGCAAATTTTAGCTCAGGTGAAACAAACTCATAAACTCGCACAGCAGTATAAAGGAATTGGTCGCATTCTAGAACGTTTGTTCAAGCAGGCGCTCACAGCAGGAAAGCGAGTTCGCACAGAAACTAGCATTGGTACTGGTGCTGTTTCTATTAGTTCTGCGGCGGCGGAACTAGCTCAAATGAAGGGCCAAAATTTAGCATCAAGTAAGATAGCGATTCTCGGTGCTGGCAAAATGTCCCGGCTTTTGGTGCAGCATTTGCTCTCAAAAGGTGCTAGCGAAATTTCGATTATCAACCGTTCTGTGCGGCGCTCGGAAGAGTTGGCGAGTCAATTTAAAGAAGCACCATTGCACCTTTATCCGCTGTCGGAAATGATGCAAGTTATTGCTGCGTCGGATTTGGTTTTTACCAGTACGGCCTCAACAGACCCGCTGTTAAATAAAGCTAAATTGGAAGCAGTTTTAGGTCTGAGTCAGTCTTTAATGTTGGTGGATATTTCTGTTCCGCGTAATGTTGATGCTGATGTTAATGACTTGCCGAACGTGAGAGCTTTTAATGTAGATGACCTGAAAGCTGTTGTAGCTCAAAATCATGAAACTCGCCGCAAGATGGCTCAGGAAGCTGAGGGTTTATTAGAAGAGGAAATAGCAGCGTTTGATGTCTGGTGGCGGAGTTTGGAGACGGTTCCAACTATTAGCTGCTTGCGGGATAAGATTGAATCGATTCGCGAACAAGAGTTAGAAAAGGCTTTATCTCGTTTGGGTTCTGAGTTTGCAGAAAAACATCAAGAAGTGATTGAGGCTTTGACTAGGGGGATTGTAAATAAGATTTTACACGATCCGATGGTGCAGTTGCGAGCACAGCAAGATATTGAGGTGCGCCGCCAAGCGATGCAGACTTTGCAAACGCTTTTCAATCTTGATGTGGGTAAGCAGTTCAGTTGAATTTAGGGTGGGCGCTTTTGCGCCCACTTTACTGTTGTATGTTTTAATCCCTGATAGGGATTTAGGTTAATTGTAACGATAACTACTGAAAGGTTCTATTCCAAATAGAGCTATGTTTCAATCCCTGATAGGGATTTAGGTTAATTGTAACCCTCGGACTGGACTAATTTTTATCGGGATACGGGTTTCAATCCCTGATAGGGATTTAGGTTAATTGTAACGCTAGATATTTTCCTCAAAATGAGGGCAAATCCAACAGCAGGGTTTCAATCCCTGATAGGGATTTAGGTTAATTGTAACCGCTTGGTGTTGAAACCCTTACTATATTTAGTTTTCAAGGTACAGTTGCGCGTGACATTTCTAAAAGTACCATTCCAGACCTCAGCTTGTCAATAGGCAAATTACAAATTTTCCCTCAAACCCTTTAACATCAAGCATTTCCAAACTTGCGGGAATCAAAATTCACGCCAACAACCCTCAAATCCTTACCCATCAAGGCATCCAGCCGAAAAAAATCCAACCCTGATTTTTACACCCACCCTCTCCCGCAAAAAAGTCCGATCGCATTGCTAATTACCAATCGCCAACCAATCAGCAATTGTAGCAACCGCCACAACGGTTAGGACACTCGCTCATGGCCCAAACTATTGACTCTCTTCCCCTCTTCCTCTCTTCCCCTAGCCCCTAGCCCCTAGCCCCTAACCGCTGAAAGCGGTTGCTGTAGCAATCAACCAAACTAAGGCAAAGGTGCAACATCATCCCCAGGCGCGATCGCACCTGCCTCTGGCTTAGCTTGCTGTTCGAGTAACAGCCGTTGTTTTTCCCGAAACTCCGCCGCCGCATCATTTAAATTCTGCTGCTGTTCCGAGCTAAACTCATCCATATTACGGAGAGTGCCTAACCTGGATCTGTGAATTAAATCAAAAATTCCCATTCCATTGCCACGCCCGGAAAAAGGATCTGTACTATCCTGAGTTTGAAAGTCTTGTAGCGGTTGAGCGCTATTTTGAGCACCGCTATTTTGAGCATGACTTGGCTGAGGTAGAAAAACAACAGCCACTCCGATTGCACTCACGGCAGCCACGATCGCGCTGATACCAGACTTAGAGGTTTTGATTTGCATAATTTTCCGCTAAACGCTCCCTTAATCATGGTATCAAACTAATAATTTATTTGCTCTCGATTCACTGTCCATTTAAGATCGGGCGATTGAAATCGCGGCTACACGAACAAAGTCCGCCTACGCGGACTAAAGAAAATGGAATCTTCAACCCGCGCAGGCGGGTTTTGTGTGTGTAGACGCGGTTTCAACCGCCCAGTTTCTTAAGTTGACACTAAAAAGTAAACGTAGTTCTCACCACACCAATCAGCAAATCAGAATTGTCGTTATTATGATCGGGGGCCGTCAGCCAAATAATACCGGGCGTAATCGAGATATTATCATTCAGCTTAAACTGATAGAAAGCTTCAACGTGCAAGGAAGTATCTTTATCCTCCGGTAAATCATCACTAGAAGTGCTTGTTACCTTCGGTTCCATCCCCACCAGAATACCCGCCAAATTGCCTTCTTTCAACAAATCTGGGAAAGCCAAAGTTACTGCCCAATTCCAGATTTTCATATCTCCCCTGTCAATTCTCCCTCCCAATGTCGAGAGGGTGCGTTGTGCAGTGTAGCCTACCCAACCGCCGAGAGCAAATCGAGGGCTAATTTGCAAGGATGCTTCTATCCCATAGGAGTTATTAGAAACAGGAAGCCCTTCCTCGCTATCAATGCCAAAATAATCGAGTCGGCTAGGAAAATTAGCCGCATTACTGCCAGTACCAGTGGTTACTCCGTAGGAATTGATATAAGTTAGACCGAGGGCAAAGCGATCGCTAGGGGTAAAAGTTAATTGAGCGATCGCACCGTAAGGGCCATTAAACAAACCCGCACCCTGCTGTGGGCTAGCGGGATCGGAAGCTAAATATCCGAAACTGAATTCTAAGCGATCGCCAAACTGATGTCTAATCCCAATACCTGCGCCCCCAACTTGATAATAAATCGGATTGCGCGTCCCAAAGTTAGAAAGCGCCCCAGTAGCACCATCCCCATCAAAGAAAGGATTAACTGTATTGGTAAAATCATCAGGAGCTCCAGCATTTGCCTCTAGGAAAACTGTGGTACTATTCCCAATCGGGAAAGCATAAAGCAAAGCATCTAAAGCTACCGTATTACTAGCTTCCCCAAAAGGCCCCGCATTAAACCTCAATTCCCCTTCTGGTGTAAAGGTAGAATTAGTCGAGAAAGAACCAAAATTTGTCACTTGCAGCCTAGTTCTGAGCAAATCTTCACCGCTGAAGCTAGTATCAAAATTGAGCCGTACCCTACTCCCCAAAATAGTAGAACTATCTATTTCCCTACCATTAGCATCATCTCCCGCCGCAATTCCAGCTAACCCAAAAATAACTTCCCCATTAAGTTTAGTTGTAGTGGAAAATTGATTTGCCTCTAATTCTGCCGTGCGAGCTTCCAAGGCATCCACGCGCCCCCGCAAAGTAGCAAGTTCAGCCGCAAATTCTTCCTGCAATCTTTGCAAGGCGAGTAAATCTTCTCTACTGGCTAAATTACCTGTACCACCAGCAATTAACTCATTAACGCGCTCTAAACAGGCATTTAAACCTGCTGCAAATTCGTAGCGAGTCATCGCCCGGTTGCCCCGATAAGTGCCATCGGGATACCCAGCAATGCAGCCATAGCGCTCTACGAGCGATTGTAAGGCTTGAAAAGCCCAGTCTGTAGGCTGAACGTCGGAAAGTTGAGAAACCGATGTTACTTGGCCAGCAGGCTCGTTATTAGTATTATTTTCAGAGCTGTATTCGTTGACTTGTTCTAAAACTGTTGAATTTGTCGCGGGTTCGGGATTTGGGATTTGTGATAGCAACAAGGGGGTGGAGATTTCCGCCGACAGGCTATCGGCTGGAATTTTCTGCGCTTGCGGCTGTGGTGCGATCGCAGTTTTTACAGATGCAGTTATTGCTATTTGTTGCTGATTGGTATTTTCTAGAGCAAGATGAGCTTGAGGTGCGATCGCTAACTCTCCCCTCAATTCCCCTGTACCCAAAACTCCATCTACTTTATCGAAGTCAGTTTTAGCATTAAACTGTGCGATCGCTTGCCCATCCTGAGCCTGAGTTATAGATCCAATTTTTACATCCGACTCTGCTAGCGCCGCCGCAGACACAGCCAAACTTGCTCCCAATACTGCTGGGCTTACCAGCAAAGCTTTCCACAAAATTTTCGACATTTTTACCTCACACCTATTTAAGCCAAAACAGCTAAAGTTTCTCAAATAATCTACCTAAAGAAACCCCTTGTCAAGAATAAGATTCATTCTTATTTTCGGAGAGCAGTCCCAATCTCAGTAAAATTTACTTCAGTGATAGGATGGCTATTTTTGGATGTTACAAATATCAGACTTTAAATACATAAAATAAGTTATTTGTCAATATCTAAAAGCCAAAAATTTAAAATAGGTATCAAGTGGGGAATTTCAGTGAAGTCTGCTGTGGAACTAAAATATGCCCTCGTTCACGAATGGTTAACCCCAAAAGCAACTGGCGGTTCCGAACTCGTTGTCGAAGAAATTCTCAAACACATCAACGCTGATGTTTATGCACTAATTGACTTTGAATCGAGCAATCCTGAAAGTTATCTTTACAAGCGGGCGATCGGCAAAACATTTTTACAGCACCTTCCTTTTGCCCGCAACGGCGTACAAAAATATCTACCTCTATTGCCCCTAGCAATTGAACAGTTAGATTTACGCGAGTATGACATCATTCTCTCCTCTTCCCACGCCGTTGCTAAAGGCGTGCTGACAAGTCCCCAGCAACTCCACCTTTGCTACTGCCATACCCCCATGCGCTACGCCTGGGACTTAACCTTTGATTACCTTCGCAGTAGCAAAGCCGGACAAGGAATTCAGGGCTTACTAACCAGGTATTTGCTCCACAGAATTCGCCAGTGGGACGTAATTTCTGCCAATCGAGTAGATTACTTCATCGCCAACTCCCAACACACCGCACGACGCATCTGGCGGTGTTATCGGCGACCCGCAGAAGTGATTTACCCCCCAGTAAATATCGATCGCTTTCGCTTTGAACCAAAGAAACAAGATTTTTACCTGACAGTTTGCCGTTTAGTCAGTTACAAGAGAATATCCATAGTTGTCAAAGCCTTCAATCAACTCGGACTTCCCCTAGTAGTAATTGGCACCGGCCCTGAGTTAAACTTGCTCCAGCAAATAGCTCAACCCAACGTGCAAATCCTTGGTTGGCAGTCCCCAGAAGTAGTTGAGAAATATATGGCCGAGGCAAAAGCCTTCGTCTATGCAGCCTGCGAAGATTTCGGCATCGCCTTAGTCGAGGCCCAAGCTTGCGGGACACCAGCGATCGCTTATGGAGGCGGGGGTGCATTAGAAACAGTAATTGATATTCGGCAACACCCAGAATCTGGAACAGGATTATTTTTCCCATCCCAGACAGAAGGGGCCTTAATCGAAGCAGTAAAGGCCTTCGAGGCCATGAGTGGGGCTTTTAACCCAGAAATGGGGCGATCGCAAGCCGCTCAGTTCCACCCAAAAATTTTTCAGGAACGCTACCTAACTTTTTTGGAACGCTGCTGGCAAGAATTTCAACCTGTAAAATTTTAAGGGAAAATAGGCATCAACATCAATGGTAGAAAGGGATTTCGGGATTTCATAGCCCTCAGCAAGGGAGGGCCCACTAGGGGAAAACTACCACTTTTTACCGATTCGTTGTGATTGATTTCTACTACCTTGCGTCTTGAGGCTTTATGATCATGACTGTGTGTGGTGTGAATTGAAGGAGTAAGATGACTGCCGACAGCCAACTCATCTCCGGCAAGGTAATTCGAGCGATCGCTCGACGCGGTTTTCAGCCTGTCCTGCCTAGAGACGGACGCATAGGCCTGTCTGTACAGAGCCTAGACGGAGAGTTTTTCAAGCGCTGCTTCGATATCCTGTTTTCCCTATCAGTTCTGATACTGTTTGCCCCGGTTTACCTGCTTTTGGTTCTACTAATTGCTCTAAGCTCGCCAGGGCCAGTTTTTTATGTACAAGAAAGAGTCGGTAAAAACCGCCAGCTCTTTAACTGTCTTAAATTCAGAACAATGGTGGAAAATGCGGATGAAATATTAGTGGAGATTATGGAAACATCCCCCCATCTCCGCCAAGAATTTCAGGACAATTTCAAGCTGAAACAAGACCCTCGAATTACATGGATTGGGAGATTTTTACGAGTTACCAGTTTAGATGAATTCCCTCAGTTTTGGAACGTTTTAAAAGGAGATATGAGTGTCGTCGGGCCTAGACCATTAGTTGTTGAGGAACTGCCGAGATACGGCCGCCACATCAACAAAATCTTAACCATCAGACCTGGAATTACAGGACTGTGGCAAGTATCCGGGCGCAATGACATCCCCTATCCCCGCCGAGTCCAAATCGACCTTTACTATGTAAACGCCAAAAATCTTTGGATAGATCTCTGGATCGTCGTCAAAACTATTGGCGTAGTGATTTTCCCCAAAAATAACGGGGCTTACTAAAACCAGCTATCAGCATTCAGCTACTATCTATCAGCTATTAGTTCTTAACTTTTTGTCAGGGTCAATTAGCCAATAGATACTAGGTGAATGCTGCTCGGTAGGTTGGCGTATATAAACTCAACATCTTATTAGGGTGGGCAATGCTCACCCTAAAATTTAATTATGACTAATTGGTAATTGGTAATTGGTAATCGCTAATCGCTAATGGCTAATGGCTAATGGCTAATGGCTAATGGCTAATGGCTAATTACCCCCATCTCCTCCGCTCCCCTGCTCCCCCGCTCCCCCGCTCCCCTGCCCCCGCTCCCCCGCTCCCCATCTCCACATCCTTCCGACTCATCAGAGATCTATATCTTTGCAAAAACTATACAGTTCCTTGACGCTGACTTGGGGATTATAGGTTAACGTAGAAATTTGATAATGGCAAAGGCAAGTAACAACAGCCTAGCCCTTAGAGTTAAAGTGTCTGTGAAGGGAAAATCAGATGACGGAACGCAAGCGAGCGCTAATCACCGGTATTACAGGTCAAGACGGCTCCTATTTGAGTGAATTGCTGCTAGAAAAAGGATATGAAGTTCACGGTATTATCCGGCGAAGTTCAACCTTCAATACCGATCGCATTGACCATATCTATGTCGATCCCCACAGTGAAAATGCCCGTTTATTCCTACACTATGGTGACTTGACCGACGGTACTACCCTGCGCCGGATTTTAGAAGAAGTCAAACCCGCAGAAATTTATAACTTAGGTGCTCAATCTCACGTTCGAGTTAGTTTTGACGCTCCAGAATATACCGTTGACGCAGTTGGTTTAGGGACACTGCGCCTTTTGGAAGCAATTCGCGACTACCGACACCGCACAGGGATCGAAGTGCGATTCTATCAAGCAGGTTCTTCTGAGATGTATGGTTTAGTACAGGAAGTCCCTCAGAAAGAAACCACACCATTTTATCCGCGCAGTCCCTATGCTTGTGCAAAGGTTTATGCTCACTGGCAAACTGTGAATTACCGCGAATCTTACGGGATGTTTGCGTCTAATGGCATTCTATTTAACCACGAATCGCCCCGGCGTGGTGAAACCTTTGTAACTCGAAAAATTACCCGTGCTGTAGCTAGGATTGTAGCAGGAAAGCAGAAAAAACTTTACCTAGGCAATCTTGATTCTAAGCGCGATTGGGGCTATGCTAAGGACTACGTGAAGGCGATGTGGCTGATGTTACAGCACGACGAACCTGATGATTATGTAGTGGCTACTAATGAAACCCATTCTATCCGGGAATTTCTAGATAAGGCATTCAATTGTGTCAATTTAGATTGGCACGAATATGTTGAGTTTGACGAACGCTATTTGCGTCCAGCCGAAGTGGAATTGTTAATCGGTGATTCGACTAAGGCGCGGCAAAAGTTGGGTTGGGAACCTTCTGTTACTTTTGAGGAGTTAGTAAAATTAATGGTGGACTCTGACATCAAATCTTTAGAACAGCAGCTTCGCGGTTCTGGCAACAGTTTTGATTAAGTTCTGCACCCTTTAACTGAATTAAAAGTAGGGTAGACATTGACCGCCAAAATATCTATCATTTAGGTAAAAAAATACTTTTGGTCAATGCCCACTCTACAGCTTGTACAAGCAAATTGCTCTTCAATTGAGGATAGAAATATGGCTGGGTTAGATTTGAGCGAGAAGCGGATTCTGGTTACGGGCGGGGCTGGTTTTTTGGGTCGTAATGTGATCGATCGGCTTGTGAAAGCAGGGGCTAATCGCGACAAGATTTCGATCCCGCGCTCGCACGATTTTGACCTCAGAGTGATGGAAAATTGCCAGCGTGCTGCCGAGAACCAAAATATTGTAATTCACTTAGCTGCTCACGTCGGTGGCATCGGTTTAAATCAACAAAAGCCTGCTGAATTATTTTACGACAATTTGATGATGGGGGTTCAACTAATTCACGCCGCCTATCAAGCAGGAGTTGAAAAATTTACCTGTCTCGGTACTATTTGTGCTTATCCCAAGTTTACTCCCGTACCTTTTAAAGAGGAGGATCTTTGGAATGGCTACCCGGAGGAAACTAATGCGCCTTATGGAGTTGCAAAGAAAGCTTTATTAGTTCAATTGCAATCCTATCGCCAGCAATACGGGTTTAATGGTATTTATTTGTTGCCTGTGAATTTATACGGCCCGGAGGATAATTTCGATCCCAAAAGTTCTCATGTAATTCCAGCATTAATTCGGAAAGTACATGAGGCACAGCTAAGAGGTGATAAAGAGTTACCCGTTTGGGGTGATGGTAGTCCTACTCGCGAGTTTTTGTATTCCTTGGATGCAGCGCGGGGGATTGTGATGGCAACTCAATCATATAATGACTCGGAACCTGTTAATTTGGGAACTAATCATGAAATCTCAATTAGAGACTTGATTAATCTCGTATGTGAATTGATGGGATATGAGGGAGAAATAGTTTGGCAGACGGATAAACCCAATGGTCAACCACGCCGATGTTTGGATACGGAAAGGGCGAGAAAGGCGTTTGGGTTTACTGCTGAAATGGACTTTAAGAAAGGGTTGAAGAAAACGATTGAGTGGTATCGGCAACACGCCGTGTAAGTTTCCAATAAAACCCGGTTTCGTCAACGAACCGGGTTTTTTCGGATGATTGTGGAAGGGAACTTATCCCTATGATGTCACTTAACTTTCACCCTAGTTGAGCGATAAATTCATCTATTGTCTCGCAAGTCCAAGCTTGACGTATTAACCTTTGCAATTCTACAACCGTTAACAGCTCTAATTGCTGAACTACTTCTGGCGGGACAAAGCCAAAACGGGTTTCTAGCGCTTCGAGAATAGAATTTCTCAAGCTTTGTTGAGCTTGTTGTAAACCCTGTTGTAAACCCTGTTGTAAACCCTGTTGTACTCCTTTTTGGAGAATGTCTTGATAAGTTACTGACTCTCGCATAATTTCCTCCCGAAACAATTGGTTAATAACGTCTTTGGTAAAGCGCAAACCAGCTAGAATGTTAATACAAGCGGTAATTTGTTCCCGTTCTGTTGATGGATCGATTTTACCCAAATAGAATAAATCAACAGGTGGAGGAAGAATAATTTATAATAATAGTTAAAACCTAACTTGAGTAGAGTGTACTATCCCTAATTGCCCACTCGCATATGTGTAGTACCAATCATAAATAATATGCTAACCAAAGCAGAATTACGCCGATCGCATCTCAAAACCCGCCAATCCCTCTCAGTACAAGCCTGGAAACAAAAAAGCGATCGCCTCTGCACCCACCTCCAACACTCACCGCTATTCACCCAAGCACAAACAATACTAGCCTACTTCACTTATCGCCAAGAACCAGACTTAACACCCCTATTTACCATCCCTAAAAAATGGGGATTTCCCCGCTGTAGCGGTAATCAACTCTCCTGGCATAAATGGACACCCGGAGATAATTTACAAACAGGAAAATTTGGTATACTAGAACCCGATCCAGACAGCCCCATCTTAGAACCATCCGCAGTCGATTTAATCCTTGTACCCGCAGTAGCTTGCGACACCAACGGCTATCGCTTAGGTTACGGTGGCGGCTATTATGACAGAATGTTAAGTTTACCAGAGTGGTCATCAAAGCCTGCGATCGGCATCATCTTTGAATTTGCTTGCTTAGCCGAACTCCCAATTGATTCCTGGGATCGACCCCTACAAGGATTTTGTACAGAAACAGGTTTAATAATGGTAGAAAAGCGATCGAGTCTCAACCCCATACGCTGAGTGGGTAGTTGCCCTTACAAACCAATGTATCCTAATTTCCCGATCGCAGACTTTTGTGTAGAGCCTAACTCAAAACTCAAAACTTAAAACTCAAAACTCTTGAATTTCCCAATCTCCCGCTATACTGCATTGGTTAAGGGTGAGAATGTCAACTCAGTTGTGCGTTGTCTAGCATAGCCTCAAAATCGACTTGCTTCGCCCCTACCAACTGAAAATTAATCACCACCTATGGCTCAACGCTACATCCGCATTCAAACCCCACAAGGACAGATTCATTACGGTTTGCTACAACTGAGCAGAAGCGTCCAGGTACTCGATGCACCTCCCTGGCTGAAAGGACAACCCACAGACTTAGAGCTGCAACCAGACACATATAAAATTCTTGCCCCCTGCTCCCCCTCGAAAATCATCGCTGTCGGCAAAAATTATACTGACCACGCCGCCGAAATGGGTACTCCCGTCCCTGCTGAACCTCTGCTATTTCTCAAACCGCCTACCGCCATCATTCCTACAGGAGCAATCATCCGTTATCCAGCACAATCTCAGCGAGTAGACTACGAAGGAGAATTAGCCCTAGTAATTGGGGAACCTTGCACTAACTGTAGCCCAGAAGAAGGTCATAACAAAATTTGGGGCTATACCATCGCCAACGACGTAACAGCTAGAGATTTGCAAAAACGCGACGGTCAGTGGACGAGAGCTAAAGGATTCGATTCATTCTGTCCATTGGGGCCTTGGATAGTCCGCGAATTGAGTCCTGGTGCACAATTACAGACTTTTATCAACGACACGAATGAACCAGTGCAGTCTGCCAAGATTAATGAAATGGTCTTTTCACCAGATTTTCTAGTTTCTTATATTAGCCAAGTTATGACCCTGATGCCGGGAGATGTAATATTAACTGGAACACCCCAAGGTGTAGGGCCATTACAAATAGGCGATCGCATCAGAGTCGAAATAGAAGGTATTGGTGCCCTAGAAAACACTGTAGGCCCTAGATAATTAAAAGTTAAAAGTTAAAAATTAAATTCTTCATTTTTAACTTTTAATTTTTAATTTTTAACTTTTATAGCAACCGCCAGGGCGATTAGGGCAAGTACAACTGCTATCTTTAGCCCATAATTCCTTACAGAGTAACCTCTTCCCTAGCCCCTAGCCCCTAGCCCCTAGCCCCTAGCTATAATTGTCACCGTACCTGCATATAAACTGCATCCGACAGCGGAGGAATTTCTGCATAACGTCCTAATAGAGACTGAACTACAGCATAAACAAATGCTGACACCAGACCTAGAAACACCATGTTAAAAAGAGTCTGAATCACAAAACTGACTTGACCACCAGCAAAAATTCCCAAAATCAAACTGCACAGAATCAAAATAATGTCGATCAGAATAGCCTGCATCGCATTGAAACGAATAAAGTGATTAATATTTTCGTTTCTTACCACGCCCAAATACAAGCCAAAAAAGATAATCAACCCAGCAAACGGTACTGTTTGGTAAATCTTTAGCACTGGAACTATCGGCACAAAAAATAGCCCTAGCACTGGAAACTGTCGAAATAAGAACTGACCAAACTGTAGCCCGTCAATCAAGGGCAACAGATAAGGCAAACAAGCAAAAATGCGTTCGGGAACAGTCGTAGAGCCGCGCCAAGTCATAAAAATTTCTCCTAAGTCCAGTAATTAACCATTCAGTTTAAAGTTGCCAATTTGGTTTTTGTCCGTGAAAATCAGAGACTGTTTCTCATGTGCCAGCTTCTAACCTCCTGACTTTCTTATCGTAATACGGTTTTTCTAAGTTGGGTGCTAAAGTAGGGAAAATATCGAAGGTAGATTTTAACCCGGCGTTCGTGTTTCCTGTTCTTACTGAAGTCATGGGGTTTTCAGGAGAACCCCGATCGCGTAGTTGCACAACTACTTACGACTCGCCGATACAAAGCCGCTCTCAACCTTTCAACCTAAGTGCTAGCACAAAAACACTACTGTATATTCGCAATGCGGAAGCCCATCTGACACTCGTATTGGTCGGGTTGGCTAGTAGCAGGTTTACGGATTGGATGGCCGCAGCGGAGTTGATTTCCCGTCCAGCGGGGTTGACCGCTCCGATCCGCCAGTAAACAACTTTGACATACAGACTGAGGAGCAAGCATCTGGTTTTCCATTAAAATGACTAACATTTGACACCTCCGGGAGAGTCCAGACCGCTAATTTCATTGTACTTCAAGACTTTGAGACTATCGGTTAAAGGTGAACACAATGTAATATTTATGTCAATACTTCCCCAGCCATAGTCTGGGAGAAGCAGTATAGTCCCAGTTAACTTAGGATAGGGAAACTAGGTAGGAAGTGGGATGACCTTCGCCTACTGGGGACTAAAAAGATGGGAAAATAGCAAAACAGGGAAATTTCCTCATTCTTTCGTGCTTCCTTAAACTTCCCCAAGACCGAATACCCCATCCCCAATTCCCAATTTGTTGAGAGGTTTACTTCGTGAGCGATACTAACTTAGAATTACTGGGCAAGACCGATCCCTTAGTTGCCGATTTGATCGGTAAAGAACTCCAACGGCAGCGGGATCACTTAGAACTCATAGCCAGCGAAAACTTCACGTCAGCAGCAGTTTTAGCAGCTCAAGGTTCTGTCTTGACCAACAAGTATGCAGAAGGTCTACCCACCAAACGCTATTACGGCGGCTGCGAATTTATCGATAGTGTAGAACAACTGGCTATAGATCGCGCCAAACAGCTATTTGGGGCCGCCCACGCCAACGTCCAGCCCCACTCTGGAGCTCAGGCTAATTTTGCAGTCTTCTTAGCGCTGCTGGAGCCTGGAGACACGATTATGGGCATGGACTTGTCTCACGGCGGACATTTAACTCATGGTTCCCCTGTCAACGTATCTGGCAAGTGGTTCAAAGTTCATCACTATGGCGTGAGCCGGGAAACAGAACAGTTAGACTATGCTGAAATATTAGAACTAGCAAAACAGCATCGACCAAAATTGTTGATTTGCGGTTATTCAGCTTATTCTCGTACAATCGACTTCGAGAAATTTAGAGCGATCGCAGACGAAGTAGGTGCATACCTCCTCGCCGACATCGCCCACATCGCCGGTCTAGTCGCAACAGGACACCACCCCAGCCCCCTCACTCACTGTCACGTCGTCACCACCACCACCCACAAAACCCTCCGGGGCCCCAGAGGCGGCTTAATTTTGACAAACGACCCAGAACTGGGTAAAAAGCTGGATAAGGCAGTTTTCCCCGGCAACCAGGGAGGGCCCTTAGAGCACGTCATTGCCGGCAAAGCCGTAGCCTTTGGCGAAGCCTTAAAGCCAGAATTTAAAATCTACTCCGGCCAAGTGATTGAAAATGCTCGCGCAATGGCTGCTCAATTGCTGGATCGGGGGTTAAAGATTGTCTCAGGTGGAACCGACAACCACTTGATGCTAGTTGACTTGCGATCGCTCCCCATGACAGGCAAACGAGCAGATCAACTGGTCAGTGGGGTTAACATTACAGCCAATAAAAACACCGTACCCTTCGATCCAGAGTCACCCTTCGTCACCAGCGGCCTGCGGTTAGGAACACCAGCAATGACCACAAGGGGGATGGGAACCACAGAATTTATCGAAATTGCCAATATTATTGCCGATCGCCTGCTACAACCAGAAGATGAAGCAGTGACAGCAGAATGTCGCCAAAGGGTAGCTACTTTGTGCGATCGCTTCCCCCTCTACCCTCACCTCAACTTGAGAGTAGCAGCCCTAGCTTGATTTTTGGGGAGAGAGGAAGCAAGAGATAGGGAGGATGGGGAGGATGGGGAGGATGGGGAGGATGGGGAGGATGGGGAAGATGGGGAGGATGGGGAAGATGGGGAGGATGGGGAGGATGGGGAGGATGGGGAAGAGTTATCTCCGTCTGCTCCCCCGCTCCCCCTCTTCCATCGTTCAGAAACCATCTGAAATGTAGTAGACTCTGCCTGACACCATATTTGCCCCGCACTTTACAGATTTCAGATGTCGCACCATCTGTACCACCTGGTTGCCTTTCTCGTTTCAGCGATAGTAGTCCTGTCGAGTACGCCGCTTGTCAAAAAAATTGGCATAGCTAGCGGTCGCGTGGATCACCCTGGTGGACGCAAAGTACACGATCGCCCGATGGTGCGTTTGGGAGGTGTGTCTATTTTTCTAGGCACATTAACCGCTTTGCTAATTGTCTGGTGGTCGGGAGGCTTTCTTGATGCCACCGGACAAAATCTCAACCCCCAAGATGAGTATGAAATCTGGGGCGTTACCATCGGTGGTCTTGCATTTTTCTTGATCGGTTTGGCAGATGACTTATTTTCTCTCTCTGCCTTCACTCGCCTGCTGATGCAAGTCAGCGTTGCCAGCATTGCCTGGTGGGTTGGCGTGCGGATCGACTTTCTGACAATTCCGACAATGGGACTGGTACCCATTGAAATCCTCAGTTTACCCGTGACAGTAATTTGGCTAGTTGGTATGGCAAATGCCATCAACTGGATTGACGGTTTAGACGGTTTGGCCGCAGGGGTTTCAGGCATTGCTGCCGTAGTGATGCTAATTGTCAGTCTGTTCATGCACCAACCGGCCGCCGCCTTAATTGCTGCTGCCTTAGCTGGCGGTTCCCTGGGATTTCTACGCTACAACTTCAATCCGGCCCAAATTTTTATGGGAGACGGTGGTGCCTATTTTATGGGATTTACCCTAGCTGGAGTGGGAGTAATTGGCTTAGTTAAAACTACTGCTGTCACCTCTGTTTTGTTGCCGTACTTGATTTTAGCGGTGCCAATTTTGGATATGTCGGCTGTAATTCTCGATCGCTTGCGTAACGGTAAGTCGCCATTTATTGCGGACAAACGCCACCTTCACCACCGACTGCTAGAAGCAGGACTTTCGCAGCGATTAACGGTTTTGTTTATTTACTCCTTAACTCTGTGGGTAGGAAGTTTAGCCCTAGCTTTTTCAGGAATTCCTAGCGGCTTAGTTTACGCCTTGAGTGCTACAGGCTTGCTAGGGTACACAAGCTGGAAAGTCTGGAGACACGCGGCTAAAAATTAATGACAGTTAACTATTAACTGTTAACTGTTAACGGTTAACTGTTAACTGGGAAGGAAAATGATCGTAATTTAAAATCAAATTTCGGTCTAATACCAATTCTTGAAACTATGACTACAGATAGTAAATATTCAAATTATAGACGAGAGTATAATATCAGAATTTATCTGTAGTGGGCATTTCAGGAAAGCTGTAGTACCAAGGATGTGAATGGTCGAGGTTAATAGAGCTTTCATTAGTTTGTCGTTATTAAGACAATTGCCGGAAAATCCCGTGACTTTAGCCCGGGAATGAAAGGCAATTGCAGAATTTATTTTGCCGTGATAAAGAATAACCTAAATTTTCCTCAGATTGACCTGTCTGGGTTAACACTGCTGAGTTTCCTACCTACCGAACTTTTTTGAAACAGGCCTGCCCGATCCTTGGCTAATGTAGGGAGTTGGTCGTAGAGCTTGCCAACGATCGCCTCGTAAGCAGCCTTAGCGCTGATGCTGTCGAAGATAGCGGGCGATTGCCCCATAATACCTAGAATTTACTGTCAAAATTCCAGCTAAATATTAGGTAATTTGGCTGCTCTGTATACCCCAACCAAAGACCCTAAGTTATTGTTCCTTCAGCTATAATTAAAAATTAAAACTGGAAAAAATCACCCATTTTTAATTTTTAATTTTTAATTTTTAATTCTTCCCGATGGTTGCTGAAATTATTTGTGTTGGTACAGAGTTACTGCTAGGCGATATTCTCAATAGCAATGCCCAGTTTTTAGCGCAGCAATTGGCAAGTTTGGGGATTCCCCACTACTACCAAACTGTAGTCGGGGACAATCCAGAACGGATTAAACAGGTGTTAGAGATAGCAATGGGGCGATCGCAGATCCTCCTATTTACAGGCGGCCTGGGCCCAACTCCCGACGACCTCACAGTAGAAACCATCGCTGACTTTTTTGAGACTCCCCTAACTGAACGTCCCGAAATTATCGCAGACATTGAGCAGAAATTTGCTCAACGGGGGCGCGTGATGAGTCCTAGCAACCGCAAACAAGCTTTAATTCCCGAAGGGGCTGATATTCTACCTAATTCTAGCGGTAGTGCTCCTGGGATTATTTGGCAGCCCCGCCCAAACCTAACAATCATGACTTTTCCGGGAGTACCTGCGGAAATGCACCTGATGTGGCAAGAAACTGCCGTACCCCATCTGCGGAATCAGGGATGGTGCAGCCAAATAATTTACAGTCGCACTTTAAGATTTTGGGGGATAACAGAATCAGCTTTAGCAGAAAAAGTAAATGATTTTTTTAACTTAGCTAACCCTACCGTCGCTCCCTACGCTAATCATGGTGAAGTCAAGCTGCGAATCTCAGCTCGCGCCGAGTCAGCAGGGGAAGCTACAAAATTGATTTTACCAGTAGAGGAAAAGTTGAGACAGATAGCTGGACTTGACTGTTATGGTGCTGACAGTGATAGTTTAGCGTCAGTTGTTGGTCAACTATTGCTAGATGCAGGTGAAACTTTGGCTGTGGCGGAGTCTTGCACTGGTGGCGGGTTGGGAGCGATGCTGACCAGTATAGCTGGCAGTTCTAACTACTTTTTAGGGGGAATTATTTCCTACGACAACCGAGTTAAAGTAGGGCTATTGGATGTTAATCCAGAAGACTTAGCTAAATTTGGCGCGGTAAGCCGTACAGTGGCAAAACAAATGGCTGCGGGAGTGCGATCGCGCCTAGAAACTACTTATGGTTTGAGTATTACAGGAATTGCTGGGCCTGGAGGAGGGAGTGAGGATAAACCAGTGGGATTGGTTTATATCGGTTTAGCGCGGCCTAATGGTGAAGTAGAAGCTTTTAAATATCGCTTTGGTACTCTGCGCGATCGCAACTGGATTCGGAATCTGAGCGCCTGTACAGCCCTCGATCAGTTGCGGCGAAAACTCTTAGGGTGACTCCTGTAGGGCCCTCGACCAATTGCGGTAAAAACTCTTAGCGCGACTACTTACTGCTAAAGAAAATACGCGCTACAAAGCGATTAATGGGTGAAAAAGAAAATAGCAGAGATGTAGAGCAATTTGCAATAGGTGCATTTCGTTAAACTGTGATTGATAGGGATTCTATCAATCATAGTTTCAATCCCTAATAGGGATTTATTTAAGTTGAAAGAAACACCAGTTCAACGTTGACTATCAATCAATTGTTTCAATCCCTAATAGGGATTTATTTAAGTTGAAAGATTGCACCAATTGAGGCAAAAGTACCGCAGAAAATAGGTTTCAATCCCTAATAGGGATTTATTTAAGTTGAAAGAAATCGTCGAATTTGTTCTTTTCTCAGCTTTTTGTTTCAATCCCTAATAGGGATTTATTTAAGTTGAAAGCCTTTACTTTTTCAAGCGCTTCTAGTGGGGTCAAGGCTTCGTTTCAATCCCTAATAGGGATTTATTTAAGTTGAAAGGCCCGACCTCTGGAAGCCTTGCTGTATTTGGTTTTCAAGGTACAGTTTCGTGAACCGATCATCAATATACCGTTTCAGCCACCGACTTGTCAAGAGGCAAAAACAAAAAAAGCTTCAAACCCAATCACAGCAAATATTACAGACTTTGCGGGAATCACCTTCACCATCCCACGCACCTCAAAACCTTGCAGCATAAGCGATTCAGCCCCAAAAATTTACACCCTAAAAAAAACACCTACCGATTCCCGCAAAGCCATCCCTCAACAGCGCCCATCCACCATATAACTCATCAGCCAATTAGCCGCCGTCGCCCGACGAGTCTGCCGAGGCCCAAACTCCCCAATTTTGTAGCCCTTAAAACCCAACTTTTCCTTAAGCAACTGCTTATTCTCCTGCGGAATCGAACGAGTCAGCTTAACCGTCGCAGGGCGAGACTCTATAAAATCCGGCGGTTGTGGATATTCATCCCGCCATACCTGTGGAACATTAGCGTTATTCCAATTACCGTCACCGTCGCAACGATAGCCCAAACAGTACCAAACTAACTGATTGACAGTAGCATCGTCTATTTCTTCGTTAATAATTGCCCAAATAGTTTCGATAGTGAGTGGCAGCAAGTCAGACATAATCTGGCACATTACAAATTAGAAAAGTCTAATCTCGATTTTATGCGAACTCTTGACAATTAAAGTAACTCCTAAGAGATATTTTACTCTATTCAAGCTGAGATAGAACAGAAAAGGGGTTCGTATGCTGGGGAAAATGCAATGCCTGCGGACATCGGCTTGCAGTTCGACTTCGGCAAGCTCAGGGCAACGCAAGCTCAATATCAGTAAGCTCCCTGAGCTCTGCCGAAGGCCTAAGTCAAATGCTATCTAGACCTACGCATTGTCCCGCGAATCCCCTTTATTCTCAAAGTCAACTAAGCTTTCAAAATTCCATCCTTTTCAGCCATCGATAGCATCAAATCAATGACGCGGTTAGAATAACCCCACTCATTGTCATACCAAGAAACAACTTTGAAGAACTTAGAATTAAGTCCAATTCCGGCTTTCTTATCAAAAATGCTGGAACGAGCATCACCTCTAAAATCCATTGAAACTACTTCATCTTCTGTGTAGCCGAGAATGCCTTTCAATTCACCCTCAGAAGCTTGCTTCATTGCTGCACAAATCTCATCGTAGGTAGTTTCCTTTGCCGTGCGAAAGGTAAGGTCAACTACCGATACATCTGGAGTCGGTACGCGAAAAGCCATCCCGGTAAGTTTACCTTTTAATTCTGGCAATACCAAGGTGACAGCTTTAGCTGCACCTGTAGAAGAGGGAATAATATTTTGCGAAGCGCCGCGTCCGCCGCGCCAATCTTTCTGACTAGGGCCATCTACTGTTGGTTGAGTGGCAGTCATCGCGTGAACAGTTGTCATCAAACCTTCTTCTAAACCAAAATTATCATTAATAACTTTGGCAATCGGAGCTAGGCAATTAGTGGTACAGCTAGCATTAGAAACAATGGTATCTTTAGCAGGGTCAAAATTGTGGTGATTAACGCCTACTAAGAATGTCGGTACTTTTTCAGGATCTTTTGTGGGTGCGGAGAGCACTACTCGTTTTGCTCCACCAGCTAAGTGTTTTGAAGCTCCTTCAGCATCAGTAAATAACCCCGTAGATTCTACTACATAATCAGCACCTAATTTGCCCCAAGGTAATTCCGTAGGGTTTCTAATCGCAGTACAGGGAATAAAGCGCCCGTCAATAGAAATGCCGCCTTCTTTGGCTTCAACAGTACCGGGGTAAGTGCCGTGAGTTGAATCGTATTTGAACAAATAAGCTAGGTTATCTGCCGGCACTAAGTCATTAATACCAACAAACTCGATTTGGGGATTATTGATGCCCGCGCGGACTACTAAGCGTCCAATGCGACCAAATCCATTTATACCAACTTTTAAGGTGGCCATGATTAAAATTCCTCTGGAAATACCGTCACTCGCTCTAAAAAGTGCGAATCACGGGTTACAGATTAGCATAGTGGTTGATGGCTTCCAACCCTTCTTTTTTATGTCTTAAGGAAGAAGGAAGAAGGCAGGATTTAGCAATATAGCAACCTTCTTGGTAGTTAGGACATTCTAGTTTCCTCAAACCCTTAATTCTATTCCCTTCTTCCTCTTCTTCCCTAGTCCCTAGCCCCTAGCCCCTAGCCCCTAACCGCCTTGGCGGTTGCTATAGCAGGTGATGTCTTCGCCACAAACGTCTGCGAGGTAAGTCAGAGCTCGGAAGCGCAAGCTCATTAATTGGTCGTAAAGGGGGTTGATTTTGCACATA
Source organism: Kamptonema formosum PCC 6407 (assembly GCF_000332155.1). Lineage (GTDB taxonomy): Bacteria > Cyanobacteriota > Cyanobacteriia > Cyanobacteriales > Microcoleaceae > Kamptonema > Kamptonema formosum. Next base: position 430,903 of record NZ_KB235898.1, read on the forward strand.
GGCGGAATGTGGAAGAGGGTGCGCCCAAATAGCTGTATGTCTCGCGCGAAGGGGCATTGAGAGGGGATTAGTTTGCAGGCGGTGTGGGCAAAGTTGCGATCGCAGATTTCAATTCTATCAATGCGATCGCGCATTGGCTGTAGCAGGGAATCAAAGATGCTGTTGTGGATTGCGGGAGGTTGGGGGGAGACGTTGCTGTAGATGTACATAACCCAGAAGCCATAAAATTTATTTACACTTTGAATGTAAGTTGCGATCGCTCTGGGTAAGATTGACTCTGTGCAAGTGTTGGAAGTGACTGGATAACTGGGGAGGGATGACAAATTGATAAATAACTTGTCAAACCCTGAAACAGCTTTGGTATTTAGTCTTGGGGAGTTTTGGGGGTCAGAGGAAAGTGGATTTTCGCCAGAGGGATAGAGTGCGATACCTGCGGCTGGCTAGGTCTACGCGATGACACTTGGTAAACTGTCCTAACGTAACGCCGCCTTCTGGGGGGATACAGAAAGTGCAAACGCGCTTTTGTTAACCTTCCTCTGGGTCAATTCCTAGCGCTCTCAACCTTGCTGCCAATTGTTCCGCCCGTTGTCGCTGCTGCTGTTCCCGATTTTGAGCTTCCAGTCGCGCCTCCGCCTCAGTCGGATATCGATTTCCTTCGCGATCGTACCAATATAACCACTCTCGCGCAATTCCCTCATAAATTCCCTGTTCGGAACCTATTCCCAAACCGATTTCTGGCATCCAAACGGGATTATTTGTAACTAATTGATATTTACCTCGATCGAGTTTATAAATAGTTAAATGAGGTTTGCGACGGCGGGGAGCATAAATTACATAATACAACACTCCTAACCGAGCATATTCTAATTTTTTGCGCTTATATTCCCCGCCGGGAGTTTTCGATACTACTTCGATAGCCAACAGGGGAATGATACCATTTTCTTCCCAAGTAACGTAGCTCAATCGCAGGTTTTCCCCTTTAATCCTTGGCACTCCTAAACTTAAAAAACCATCCGGTACTATCGCTGGTTGATTGGGGTCATAATACCAAGCCATATCAATCCCAAAAAACCAGTCATCTCGATTTGCCCAAATTAAAGCAAGAATAGATTTTAACAGGTGAGGAATGATATCTTGTAATTCGCTATCCACTGGTGTTTCATCTGAGTAAGGCAGTGACTCGGCGGTGGGTAAATTTGATGGGGAAGTGCGATCGTAGAGTAGCATGATTGTTCCTCTGTTTGTTAATTTAATATTTCGTAAGTAGGCGCAATTTAAATTTATCGACCATATTAATTTTGGGGAAATGCGCCCACCTTAGCACTCGTAGAAAATCATATTACTCCAGCCAAGGACGAGTCATCAAATCTAATTGATTAACTTCATCTCCGCTCAAACTCCAACCTAAAGCACCAGCATTTTCCCGCGCTTGTTTTGGCGTTTTCGCCCCCGGAATTGGAATTACACCATCCTGAGCTATCAGCCAATTTAGCGCAACTTGAGCGGGAGTGCGGTCATATTTTTTACCAATTTTTCGCAATGTAGACATCACTAGGGCAATTTTTTCTAACCCAGTTTTACTAAAACGGGAATCTAATTTACGCGCTCCCACAGGCTGCTCTTGAGCGCTATACTTACCTGTAAGTAATCCCTGCGCTAAGGGGCTGTAAGCTAAAATAGTTACACCTAATTCGCGAGCTGAATCGACAATCTTTTTCTTTTCTACTTGCCGCGATAGCAGCGAGTATCGTACTTGATTCGTTGCCAACGGCACGCCTTGACGTGATAATATCTTGTGAGCTAAAGTCATCTGTTCAGCCGTATAATTGCTCACACCTACTGCCTGAATTCTACCCTGTTTCACCTCCTCCGCTAAAGCATTCATCAACGTTTCTTGGTTCATCAAAAAAGTATAAGGCCAATGCACTTGATAAAGAGCTACTTGCTCAACCTGCAAGCGTTTTAAACTAGCTGTTAAGGCATCTGCAACTGATTTAGCTGTGATTCGTAAAGGCATCGGGCCGTATTTTGTAGCAATCTGTACAGGTTGAGAGGTTTTCTTCATAAACTGTCCCAACAATTCCTCTGACAAGCCATTACCGTAGACTTCGGCTGTATCAAAGAAGTTTACGCCTGCGTCTAGAGATGCCTTAAATGCTTCCTCTACTTCTGTTGCACCATAATTGCTGCCGTAATTCCAAAAAAGTTTATCACCCCACGCCCAAGTTCCGATGCACAGAGGAGTAACGGCTGGCCCATTTTGTCCCAAAGTAATGTTTCTCACGGTAGATAACCCTTAATGATTTTACTATGTACAATTAGTGCATAATTACTGTAGCAGGTGCGCTATACTTAACTGTTGCTTCCATCTAGCAGTAAATGAATCATACCATGCCCCAGGATAGTTTGCAAATCATCCTTGACCGTCTCGCTAATAATCTTAAACGGGATGTATTAGTTCAAGAAAACCTCAACAATATCAGATTTACTCTTGATATTGACCGGGTAGTTTTGTATTATTTTTACAAGCACTGGAAAGGGCAAGTAACTTGCGAGTCAGTAAATTCTAGCGATTTATCTATTTTTGGTTCGACGGGGCCCGATGAATGTTTTAATGGTGAATATGCTGCTTTGTACGAAGCGGGACGAGTGAGAGCAATTCCAGATATTGAAACTGAACCAATAGAAGCTTGCCATAGAAATTTGCTTCGCACTATGAAAGTCCGTGCTAATTTAGTAGTACCTATTTTAACTCGCGGTGGCCTGTGGGGTTTGTTAATTGCTCATCATTGTAGTGGGCCTCATCCCTGGTTAGCTTCAGATATTGAATTCATGCAAGAAAAGGCAAAAGATATCGCAACTGCCCCTGTAGTTATAGATAATTAATTGTTAGTTATTATAGGACTTACGCTCATGGTTTCAGAAACCGGGTTTTTGAGAGAATCTGTGGATAAGGGCGAAGTATTTTCGTCAAAAAAACCCGGTTTCTCTGGTTGGGTGCGTAAGTCCTATAATTTTTAATTTTTAACTTTTAACTTTTAATTCCCAGGATGCTGTCTTAACACCTCTTTTAAGTATAAACCAGTATAAGAATGGGCATTTTCTGCCACATCTTCCGGCGTTCCCACAGCAATCACTTCACCTCCCTTATCCCCTCCTTCCGGCCCCAAATCAATCACCCAATCCCCCGCGCGAATCACATCTAAATTGTGTTCAATGACCAAGATTGAATTCCCTTTATCTACTAAACGCTGTAACACATTTAACAACTGATGAACGTCATAAAAAGATAACCCCGTTGTCGGTTCATCAATTAAATAAAGCGTCTTTCCTGTCGCGCGACGTGACAACTCAGTTGCCAATTTCACCCGCTGCGCTTCCCCCCCAGAAAGGGTAGGTGCAGGTTGTCCTAACTTAATATAACCTAAACCAACATCTACCAAAGTTTGCAAGCGATTTGCCGCCCTGGGGATATTTTTAAACATCTCACAAGCTTCTTCTACCGTCATATTCAACACATCAGAAATAGACTTCTCCTTATATTTAACCTGCAAGGTTTCCCGGTTGTATCGCGCACCTTTACAAACTTCACATTGTACGTAAACATCGGGTAAGAAATTCATCGAAATTATATTCACACCTTGACCGGCGCAAGCTTCGCATCTCCCACCTTTGACATTAAAAGAAAACTGCCCCGGTTTGTAACCTCTCGCTTTTGCTTCAATAGTTTCTGCAAACATATCTCTGATTACATCAAACACTCCCGTATAAGTAGCAGGATTAGAACGGGGAGTTCTACCAATGGGAGATTGATCGATGACAATTACCTTATCAACGGCATCCCCTAAAGATTTTTCTCCCTGGGTTTTGATGCCGTCCATATCTTTGGGTAAAGGAACTTTGCGGGTGATATAATGTTGCAGAGACGGATAGAGTAAGTCATTAATTAAGCTAGACTTACCGGAACCAGAAACCCCAGTAATACAAACAAGTTTGCCGAGGGGGATTTCTACATCAATATTTTTTAAGTTATTACGGCGGCAATTTTTCAGCAGTAGCGATTTACCATTACCCTTGCGCCTTTGGGCCGGGGTTTCTATTACCTTTCTTCCTGACAAATAAGCACCCGTTAAAGACTCTTCTGTTGCTAGTAATGTCTCTAAATTCCCTTGGGCAACAATGCGCCCGCCGTGTACTCCCGCCGCTGGGCCAATGTCTACAATATGATTAGCTGCCCGGATGGTTTCTTCATCGTGTTCGACGACAATTAAGGTATTGCCTAAATCGCGCAATCTTGTTAAAGTTTTTAACAGGCGCGAATTGTCTCTCTGATGCAATCCAATGCTAGGTTCATCTAAAACGTAGAGGACACCAGTTAAACCAGAACCGATTTGAGTTGCCAGACGAATGCGTTGTGCTTCCCCGCCGGAAAGGGTCATTGCTGGGCGGTCTAAGGTAAGATAATCTAAGCCAACATCGAGGAGAAATTGTAATCTGGCCTTGATTTCTCTGAGAACTAAATCGGCAATTTGTGCTTGGCGATCGCTTAATTTTAAGTTATCAACTTTTTCTCGACAATCTCGAATCGAACCACTGGTAAAATCTAAAATCCGATACTGCCCTAATTGTACAGAAAGTGCTTCAGGTTTTAGTCGTTTGCCGTGACAAACTTCGCAAGGGCGATCGACGCGATATTGTTCTAATTTTTGTTTAACTAATTCTGAACCAGTCTCGTCATATTGCCGCTGTAAAATTGGAATTACGCCGGGATAACGCCGTTGACTCTTACCTTCTGTCAAGATATTATCTTCAGAACCGTGTAATAAAATTTGCTGCTGTGTTTGTGTGAGTTGATGCCAACGGGTATTGATGTCAAAACCGCAAGCTTTGGCGACACTACAAATTAGTGCAAAATAATAGGTATTATCCTTATCTGCCCAAGGCGCGATCGCAGTGTAAACTGGTGCTTGTTCGTCAGGTACGACTAACTCCTCTGCAAACCTTCGCAAATTGCCCAAACCGTGACAATTTGGACAAGCGCCGTAGGGTGAATTAAAGGAAAATAATCGGGGTGAAAGTTCTTCCATTACCGCCCCATGTTCCGGGCAAGCAAAGTTTTCACTAAAAATTAAAGGGGGATTTGTGTGGGGATTTTCCTTAGTTGGTAATTCTTCAATCAAGGCAATTCCATTTGAATGCCGCAGGCAAGTAGTGAGAGAATCTACTAAACGTTCTTGTAAACCCGGCTTTTTAATTAACCTATCAACTACAATCTCAATGTTGTGGGTATGATTCTTATCTAATTCGATGTTTTCTGAGAGTTCTACCACCTCGCCATCAACTTTTACCCGAATAAAGCCTTCGGAAGCTAAACTCGATAGCAGCTTACGATGAGTGCCTTTTTTGCCTCTGACAACGGGGGCGAGAATGTGAAAGCGAGTACCATCAGGAAGTGCCATCACGCGATCGCACATTTCATCGATCGTTTGTGGCGCAATGCAGCGATCGCAAATCGGACAATGGGGTTCCCCCGCCCGCCCAAATAGCAGTCTAAAATAGTCGTAAATCTCCGTAACAGTCCCAACTGTCGATCGCGGATTATGAGAAGTCGATTTTTGGTCAATAGAAATCGCCGGACTTAACCCCTCGATCGCATCCACATCCGGTTTATCCAACTGTCCCAGGAATTGACGCGCGTAGGCGCTTAGAGACTCAATGTAGCGGCGCTGTCCCTCTGCGAAAATCGTATCGAAAGCGAGGGAAGACTTACCGGAACCGGATACGCCAGTAAAGACAATCAGGCGATCGCGCGGTAGTTCCAAATCAATATTCTTTAAATTGTGCTGCCTAGCGCCCCGAATCCGAATATAATTCTGGATATTTGGGCTTAAATTCACGGCAGATTGCCCGTTATGAGATGCACTTAAGTTACTCTTCGAGGTTTCGGCAGTAGAAGGCATAATCCAGTAAAAAATATTGCTTAAATATCTTAGCGCTGCATACCATAACTGACATCCAAACTCAGGAGTATTAAAGGATTGTCAAATAGGTTTCAGTCGGGCCATCGGGCAAAACTTTCAATCTTTGATTTTTCAAGTCAACTTCAATTCCTAACGCTTCCATCGGAATTACACCTAACAGTGCATTTCTCCCTGCTGGCAATTCCAAACACTCAAAAGTTCCCTCACGTCCGCACAGGGAAATCGACGCATCTCGAAATATTCTAGCTTCGCTAATACCCATCGCTGTCTCAACAACCACTTGTTTGAGAATTTTTAAACCTAGTTGAGCGATAATATTTGCAGGTAGGCACAGAGTTGTTGCCCTCGTATCCACCAAGACATTTTCTAAAGTAACAGACCTTACTTGGTCAGGTGAGATCATACCATCTTCAGCCTTACCCCGATCTAGTCGATTTGTAATTTCTAGTGTTGTTATAACTTTCCCCATTGAGTTGTCGGTAGTAGTTTCCATGATTTTACCACAAATTGACATTATACATTATAAAAGTTTAACAAATTTTGGAATAGAGTTAGCCGAGAATGCGATCGTCATCTCCAACATTGCCACATCTTTTGCGATTCTCTATTTATGATATCCTAAAAATACCGATTTTCCTAAAAAATCCGTCATCCCAAAAATACTATGAACAAAAAGTTCAAATTCAGATTTCTAGTCATCGCCCTATTTTTATGCCTTGCCAGCGGTGGTTTTCTAGCCGATCGCTACCTCAAACGTCCCTTTGCCCTCCCCCTCTCCACAAAATACCAATCCTGGCCTGTTAAAGTCGGTCTTCGCATCGCCACTCTGCGCGATCGCATTCCCACAGTTGATCGCGTAGTTCTAGTTCCAGATGAAGCTACATTTTTAACAGCTATTCAACAATGGAGTCTGCAAGGAAGATGGCCGATCTTAATAGAAGATCCGAAATATACCCCAATGTTTATCGAGCGTTTTCAACCAGCCGAATTAATTCGTTTACCCAGCGTCAAACAACCCTTACCCAAGGGTAAGCAACTCGAAGATTCCATCATTCGCGCTTTAGCAACAGCCTGGAATGCAACCGATATTCCTTCTTTAAAAGATACCTGGCTACAACTTGGTTGGCAACCTCCCGGAGTAGTAATCTCCTCGATCAACGATCCTGCATGGCCAGCAGCAGTTGCTTTAGCCGCCGATCGCGGTCAACCCTTAGTCTTTGTAGAAGGTAATTTTGGACAGCCTAACGATACCCTCAATTTAGATCGATGGCAAAGCCTTCAAAAAATCGTTGATAAAGCCGCAGAAACTACAGGTTATGCTTACGCTAATCTTGGCGATGCTATTGATACAATTACTCTGGTAAGACAACTAGCAGTCAAATATCAATCGCCAAAAAAGGCAGATGAACAATTAGCCGTGACAGACGGTTTAGCAAGATACCCAAATGGTAGTAGATGGGCAATAGTAGGGTGGATTTATGGCTCATCATTTCGCAGCGTTTATCAAGCGATGAGTTCGATATTTTTAGATTTTAAAACAGCAATGCTTTATGACAGTTATCAACCGGAAGGTAATTGGGAAAAATATGAAATAGAAGCACCAACAAAACAATTGAATAGAATGGATTTTAGTGTTGAACACATACAGCAACCAAAATCTAGTTTAGAAACGTGGAAAAACTTGGTTTCCCATGAATGGGATTTTGATTTGATATTTATTAACTCTAAAGGCAATAAAGATAAATTCTTTGTTGGTGGCGGCGACGCTTCAGTAAACGATATTCCCAAACTTAAATCACCCGCAGTTATTCACTTAATCCACAGTTGGTCTGCGACTTCACCTGATGACAGAAACACTGTTGCTGGCAGATGGCTAGAAAATGGAGTTTATGCCTATGTTGGGAGCGTACACGAGCCATATTTGGCTGCATTCCTCCCACCCAAAATAATAGTTGAACGCCTATCGGCTTCCGTCCCTTTTCTAATAGCCACTCGCCTGTTAGAATCAGCTCCTTGGAAAATTACAACAATAGGCGATCCGCTGATGATCCTCAGTAAACCCAGAGAAAAAATTTCACCAAATCAGCAACCTATACCAAAGTGAAGTAGTTGTTAGTTGTTAGTTGGTAATTGGTAATTGGTAATTGGTAATTGCTAATGGCTAATGGCTAATGGCTAATGGCTAATGGCTAATGGCTAATGGCTAATGGCTAATTGCTAATGGCTAATGGCTAATCGCTAATCGCTAATTACCCATCCTCCCCCATCTCCCCCATCTCCCCCATCTCCCCCATCTCCCCCATCTCCCCCATCTTCCCCATCTTCCCCATCTCCCCCATCTTCCCTAGCCCCTAGCCCCTAGCCCCTAGCCCCTTCTTTATTACTTGTCAATCCCGCTCAAATTAATCTAAATTAAAAGTAGAAATAAAATTTAATATTTATCTAAGCTCCTCACAAATAAGCGCCCCTCAATGACTGCCATCCCTCCTGTTGGCGTGCGTCCCCCTTGCCCGCCAACACTCACTACCCGTGCATCACGTCTAACCCGATTTCTCAACCGCCTGCATCCCAGCCCAGAAACCCTCTTGCTGATCCTCTCCTTACTGATTGGGGGAGTCACAGGGGCAGGGGTAGTCACCTTTCATTACCTAATCCATTTGATCCATAGCCTGATGATGGAAGACTTTATGGGGGTAATAGGTGGAGGTAGCCCTTGGGCATTAGCCTGCATCCCCATCCTTGGTGGAGTCGCCATTGGCTTAATGCGCTGGTGGTTCCGAGATTTTGGCCCTAATATGTCCTCGCTGATCGCCGCTTCCCAAGGTTTGCAAGAGCTCTCTCCCCTCAAACCGATCGCCAAGATGGTAGCAGCCTCCGTTTCCCTGGGTACAGGGGCATCTCTGGGCCCAGAAGCTCCCAGCGTTGAAATCGGTGCTAACTTTGGAATGCTCTTAGCTCAAGTCCTGCAACTTTCTCAAGAAAGGCAGCGGTTGCTATTGGGGGCTGGAGCCGCTGCTGGACTTGCTGCGGGATTCAATGCACCCATTGCCGGAGTGTTCTTTGCGCTAGAAGTTGTACTGGGAAGCACTTTCGCCACTTCATCCGTCAGCGTCGTTCTCCTCGCCGCCGTCGTTTCCGCAGTCATCGCTCAAATCAGCTTAGGAGCCCAGCCAGCTTTTGCTCTTCCAGTCTACGAAGTCCGCAGTCCTCTAGAATTGCCCCTATATATGGGATTGGGACTTTTAGCTAGCTGTGTTTCTCTTGCCTATACTGAAGCCATTCAACTTGCTGAACGCTGTTTTCAGGGTAAAATTCCCGGATTTGCTTGGCTGGCAAAGCTTCCTCGACCGATTCACCCCATTATTGGCGGGGCCTGCGTCGGCTTAGTAGCTCTGCAACTTCCACAAATCCTGGGTGTTGGCTACGAAACTGTCGAAGCCATGCTGCAAGATGTCAAATTTTCCTTACCGTTATTGCTGCTTTTATTAGGGGCAAAACTAGGAATGACGGCTGTGAGTCTGGGTAGCGGTTTAGTTGGGGGGATCTTTGCCCCGGCGATGTTTCTGGGAGCCTCTCTTGGCTCTGCTTACGGGATCTTTTTGGCAATGCTACCAGCGATGAGCGGTCACGTAGCAGGGCCTCCGGCTTATGCAATGGTGGGGATGGCAGCAGTGCTTGCAGGTAGTGCTAGAGCGCCTTTGACTTCAATTCTGCTGATGTTTGAGTTGACGCGGGATTATAGGATTGTTTTGCCGCTAATGGCAGCCGTAGGATTGAGTGTTTGGCTGGTAGAGCTTGTCAACCGTCGCTCAACTCACAGCTTGAATCTTCAGCAAATGGGGGTAGATGTAACTGTTAACCAGCCGCCGCAGCCGATAGAGCCATTACCAGATTGGGAAGAACCTGTTAGCGATCGCATCGTTAATGGCATTCTTTCGTGTCAAATTCCCAGGGAGGAAGAGATTAGCGATCGCCAAGACAGCACGGATATCCCTATACTGACGCTAGCCAATTCACATTTAACAGAAGATGTCAAACCCTTACCAGAAACAAAATCAGCAGCCTGACTGAATTTAGGTGCGATCGAGTCGGTTACTGAGCCACACAACCAATAGTTTAAAACCTAGTTCCTACTATGATCTTTATCAACCCTAAAACTGATTACGCCTTCAAAAAAATTTTTGGTTCCTCAGAAAGCAAAGATATTCTGATTAGCTTTCTCAATGCTCTGATTTATGAAGGTAATTCTATCATTGAAGATTTAGAAATTATTAACCCTAACCTTCCCCCCAGGGTTCAAGGCTTGAAAGATACTTATCTGGATGTGAAAGCTAAACTCACAGATGGTACTTTAGTAATTATTGAAATGCAGGTATTGAATGTACAATCTTTTGGGAAGCGAGTTTTATATAATGCCGCTAAGACTTACGCTTTTCAGTTACAAACTGGTGAAGGCTATCGAATGCTTAAGCCAGTGATTGCTTTAACAATTACTGATTTTGAAATGTTTGCTAATAGCGAACGCTTAATTTCCAGGTTTGTGTATAAAGAAGTCAGTACCAATTTAAAATATCCCGAAAATGACATAGATTTAGTATTTATTGAATTGCCAAAGTTTACCAAGGAACAGGATCGACTTGAAACCTTGACTGACAAATGGATTTATTTTATTAAATATGCTAGAACTCTCACATCTGTACCAGAAATAATGGACAATATTCCCGAAATTCATAAAGCTTTCGAGATTGCGAATCAAGTGAATCTAAGTCGGGAAGAACTGGAAGATTTGGAACGGAGAGAACTGTTTATTTACGATCAGCAGGGAGCTATTCTTAAGGCTGCTCAAGAAGGAATAGAACAAGGAATAGAACAAGGAAGACGCGAAGAAAAACTGGCGATCGCTAGACAATTACTCTTACGATTAGATGATGCAACTATTAGCCAAATTACTGGGCTTAGCCTTGAAGATGTGCTAAACCTACGAGCGAGCAATTGATATTCAACTCAATTTTTGAGTTGAATAAAATTGTATTACCTTCTTCCCCTTCTTCCCCTGCTTTCCCTTCTTCCCCTAGTCCCTAGCCCCTAGCCCCTAGCCCCTAACCGCCCTGGCGGTTGCTATAAAGGGGTCAACAGCCGGCTAAAATAGTTAAATAATTTAGAAACAGGCAAAAAAGGGGCTTCGGTGACAGCGGAGGAGGCAACTTCAAAAAACCAACATCAAAAGATGCCAGAACAAATCCCTCTGGTCTTGACCTATTATGGCTTACTAGGGTTACACCCCTCAGCCTCAAGCATAGAAATTCGGCAAGCTTACCGGAAACTAAGCAAACACTACCATCCCGACACTACCGATTTGCCAACAGCGATCGCCACCCCTAAATTTCAACAACTAAACCTTGCCTATGCTACCCTCAGTAACCCAGAACGTCGTCTCACCTACGATCGCAAAATTGGCTATTCACGCTTAAATGTAGTTCAACCCCCAGCCAACTTAAACCACCCCTCCAACTCCCGCAACAACTCTGACTCAGCCTATTTAGACCCCACCGATCGCCCCCTTTCACCCGGAGAAATCTTCATTTTGTTAATTCTTGGTCTTACCCTACTCGGCTGTCTGGCCCTTGCGATCGCGATCGCCTTAATTCGAGGTAATCAACAATAAAGCTCAAAAAAGCATAATTTATTTTTTATTTCTGTTAAAAATTTTAACTATCATAAAACCTCCTTAACTACCACCTAACAGCTCATGAAAATTTATACCTTCAATGCAGCTAGTGATACTCGTGTAGAATTACTATGGCCTCTCAGACCGGATAATAGAGATCCAGCCTTTGACAAGCTGATTGCAGAAACTCATTGGAGTGAAACACATTCTTTAAAACATTGCGATCTAGCCATCTACCCTCAAAAAGTCTTCAATCCAGAAAACCGTGTTTTTGATGACTCTGTTTTAGATGCAGTTAAAGAAGCGGAAATTTATAATAAGCCATTGATTATAGATGCAACCTGCGACTTAGATACACCCTTAGATATACCAACAGCAAACATTCTTCGCTTTGGTCTTTATAAAAGCTTAAAAAAACCTTTTGAGACCGAGCGTCCTTACTGGTCAAATCAAAAAACTAAAACTCAGTTAGAAGCTCTAGAAATTTTACCTCGATCGCAAAAACCTGCTGTCGGTTTTTGTGGAACTACATCAGCCGCAGGTAAATTTTTTAAAATAGGGAACAGCCTGCCTTTTCCCCTATCAAAAGCTTTATTATCCCAAGGCAACCTTGCCCAGAAAATAGACATGAGGCTGAAAAAAGGAATGAGCCATCAACTGAGAAAAGTTGCTATGGATTTACTGGCAGAAGATCGACGAATAGACAGCCATTTTGATATCACAAATACCCTGCAAGATTATTACAACCCCGCCAATATCAATAGAGTTTTACTAGAAGATAGATTCATAGACAACATGAGAAAATCCGACTATTCCTTATGCGTGAGGGCAAATGGTAATTATTCCGGGCGCTTTTATATGGCTTTAAATGCCGGTTGCATTCCCTTAGTAATAGATACTGATGTAGAAATTCCCTTTGAAGAAAAAATTCATCTGCTCAAAGTCCCACTAAAATCTTTATATAAGATAGGAGACTTAGTAGTAGAACATTTTGAAAAAATCACCAACAAGGAATTCCAAGAAATGAAACTAGAAAATCGGGCTATTTACAACGAGCTTATGGCTCCCGATAGATTCATCCCCAACTTTATAGAAAGTATCTTGCAAAAAGCTAATAGCTAATAGCAGATTCCCATTCAACACTCATTTCCAATTACCAACTATCAACCATCAACTACCAATGACTATTCCTTCCCCCGATACCCCCTTGTATAACCATCCCCTGCCAGAAATAGAGCAATGGCTAAAAAACCGGGGTTGCCAACAAGACCGTAGCGAACTCCACTGCTGGCGAATTCAACGACCAACATGGGAAGCAGAACTTTCCCTAGACATCGATCAACTGACCGTCCGCTACCTTCACGCTGGAGCTGACGGTCAAGATATTCAACGAGCTTTCAAATACTCTCTTAGCCGTCAGGATATTGAAGCTGCGGTTTTTTCTGGCCCGTAATCTGTCAGATCGAGTTTGGATGGCAACGCGATCGCCCCAAGCCAGCATTGCCTGGTTTAAAAAGCAGAAGTGCCGCTCCAAGTAAAAAAGATGGATTTTTGTAAACTTTTGTAAAAAATATTGTTTCTAATCCTTAACCGTTAACAACTGTGAAGTTTTGCTGCCTTTTAGCTAAGAGCTTGGAAACACTGCGGTAAACTAGGCCATGATTCTCTGTGAAAGATGAGCGGTGGAAGCTCGCCGTCAAATCAGTTCACTTGCAGATACAGCAAATTTTGATGACTCGTTTGGAGCTTTTATTCAATGTCTCATGCAGTCAAAATCTACGATACCTGCATTGGCTGTACCCAATGCGTCCGCGCTTGCCCGCTTGATGTTTTAGAAATGGTGCCCTGGGATGGCTGTAAAGCCGGTCAGATTGCCTCTTCCCCTCGCACAGAAGACTGTGTTGGCTGCAAGCGGTGCGAAACTGCTTGTCCTACTGACTTTCTGAGCATTAGGGTTTACCTGGGAGCTGAAACAACTCGCAGTATGGGTCTAGCATACTAAGAAGCTATTAGCACGCTCTTTGGGATCGGCTTGAGGAGGGGGCGTTAATCGCCCCCTCTCTTGTGAGTAATTTTGGAAAACTTATAATCGTACCACAAGTCAGAAGTAAAAATTCAAAAGTTATTGGATAGCAATCTCATCGCTCGAAAGCCGTAGGTTGAGTGCAACGAAATTAAACCCAACATCAGGAATTTCGTAATACTCTTGAGAAGATATTAAAAGGTATTAGACAACAATCTCATTGCTCGAAAGGAGACAGCATGAAATACTTTTCAATCGTGATGGATTTACTGCGGGAACGCCAGCAATTCCTCGAAGACCTCCGCCAAGGCGTAAGACTACAATCTAAAATCTTAGGTCTGTTGATTTCCAGTTGCGTATTCTTCGCCGTCTATGGCGCTATCATTGGTGCAGCGAATAGTTGGCAGCAAGCAATCATGTCAGCGATCAAATTGCCAGCTCTTTATATAATCACAGTTATCATCTGTTTTCCCACATTATATTTTTTCAATGTAATGTTTGGTTCCAAGCGCTCCTTTGAGCAATATTTAGCATTGCTAATGACAGCAGTAGCCTTGATTGGAGTTTTACTCTTAGGATTTGCACCAATCTCCCTATTTTTTCTAATTAGCACCTACGATTACCAGTTTTTTAAACTGTTAAATGTTGCGATTTTCTCACTCACAGGCTTTCTCGGTGTTAATTTTTTATATCAAGGTATGCAGTTGCTTTCTAAGGAAGACCCCGAAGGCAAGGAAATTCGCGACAAGATTTTGAAATTCTGGCTAATACTTTATGCCTTTGTCGGCTGTCAATTAGCCTGGACGTTAAGACCTTTTTTTGGAGCACCGGGAGCACCTTTTGAGTTATTTCGCGGCCGAGACAGCAACTTTTATCTGAATATCGTGCAAGCAATATCTGAAATTCTTGGTTATCGCTAAACTTTTAATTAGGAAATTGGAAACTCTTATGCAGCCAGATTTGGAGGAGTTAAGAATTACCGAGAAAGAAGTAGAAGAGTTAAGCGGTGTAACTCTGAGTGATGTTGTCATGGGTAATTTATACCGAACTTCTGTGCTGCGTGAGAGTTTGATAGGCAAGAAAAGGCGGAATCGTCAACAACTTGCCTCTTTTATTTTCAATGAAGTTTTGATATTTGGCTTAACCTTAATTTTTTCAGTTCCCATTACTTTGTTAATCGCTAAAAATACTACTTCTGTACCAGATACTCAGGCATTTTTTCAGTTTTTACAATTGACTTTAGTCCTATCTATTCTCTTGAGTTGCGGCTGGAATATTTATATGTGGTTGAAAGCAAAACCTCTAGCAGCTTTGGCGAATTTAGCAGATGAAGTAGAGAAATATAATGAGGTGATTAAGGCGGTAGATATTATTGATAAGTTAACTGCTGTGGGTAATTTGCCCCTGAATTTGATTAACAGAGACGATGCAATTAAAGCCCTAAATGTCACTAGAGATAGTTTGATTTGTGCTTTGAGAACAGAAAAAATACTCAGAGATAATCAAGAGTTTATTGGTCGCCGCTATGAGTTATTTGTTAATATTGAAAATAATCTAACTGCTTTAATGGCTTTTGATGTCAATAACCAAGCGAGTGAATATGGACGGTTGCTGAATGAGGCGCTAGAAATTGGGATGAGCGTGCATAAAGAGGTAAGAAAATTACAGGATAAGTAGAAGGAAGAAGGAAGAAGGAAGAAGGAAGAAGGAAGAAGGAAGAAAAATTTAGTTATCTAGGAGAGAAGGAAGAATGTTTATACAGTCAGCTTTTTAGCCATCCTTATCTTATGTTTAATTAGGTGGATTTACTTAAGTAAATCGAAGCAATCTCAAGGCCTTGAGATTGCTTCGCTCCGCTCGCAATGACATTGTTTATTTCTATCCAGCTACTTAAGTGTTAGTTTTTTTGATTGAATAAATAAACGTCATCCTGTTGATAATTGAGTTGAAACTGAGGATTATTTTTAAGTTGACTGACTAAGGTAGCCGCAAATTCTTTATTACTATTCCACCCTGGATGGCGGAGATTTAACAGCACATAATCAAAGTCAGTTAAATGATTAAGGGGTACAGAAGCATTGGTTAATTTGATGATTTGGCGATGGGATAAATGAGGGGCAATATAAGCGGTAGTTAAGACGCTACCCTTAGTTTGAACAAGGGCGATTGCATTTCGAGTTGCTTGCCATGTATCGAGAGAATCTAGATAAATTGTCCAGAAATAACCGTACTTAGCTAGTGCCAAAAAAGTTACTAATGACCAAATAACTATTACTTTTGGTAATTGGTAATTGGTAATTGGTAATTGGTAATTGGTAATTGGTAATTTTATTTTTCCTCCCGTTTTCTCGCTTGCTGCCAATGTCGCAATTACAGCGACTAAGAGAAAGGGTAACAAGGGGAGAGAATATTGATGAATTAAATCCCGTTGAGCATCAATATCCGATAAAATATTCTTGATTAATACTGGTAAAGCACTTATTAAAGGCGCGAATTGACGGGGAGAAAGCCATAAAATTACTGGTAATAATAATAAACCGAGATATTGCAAAGTATCCACCGAAAAAAACCGCCCTAAGACCAGTCCTGGTTTGAGTATAACATTTACAGCAATTTCAAAAACTGAGTTTCCTAAATAGCTATAGCGTCCAACTCCTCCGGGCCCTTTTCCACCTTTAAAATGTGGGATGATTCCTTGAGTGACAATTACAAACCAACCTACACCTAAACCAAGTGCAATTGCACCGCATAACCGCTTCTTTTCAAAGAAAAACAGCCAAATTCCCATTGCAGCTACAGTTAGGGATAAGGCATCTTTACAGGCTAAAACCCAAAGAATTGCCAGAATAAACCATAAGGTTTTATCTAATTTAGCTGCTAAAATTGCGCCTAAAAGGGCGGGAATTGCCATTACTTCTGGATGGAAATCAAACAAATTAAGGTTGAAAACTACGGGATACAATAAATACATCACTGCCATAGCTAAGGATTTAGATTCATTTAATCCCGCTTGACGTGCTAAACTCCAAGTAGGCCACGCTCCTAATGCTAGGGAAACTGCTTGTACAAATAATAACCAGTAAACTGATGGGTAGATTTTGTAAAGTAAACCCAAAGGATACATAGCCAAAGCTGCATGATTTCCCAGATGATGAATGCCTAGAAATGAGGAAAATGGTGTTTCTCCCTGGCTAATTAAATAAGCAACTTGGTCATAAATTCCCATTTCAAAAGCTGTTGATTGAAATAGGGCATGACGTATACTGCTACAACTCATAAAAATGATTGCAGTTATAGTAATTATCGGCACTAGAGGATGGGATTTAAGATGTTTAAAAAGCAGCATTTTTCTAATAATCTTCAGAGCGATAAAATTCTCGAAACGCCCCCCAGAGGGAGGCGTTTCGTCACTAATCTTTTGTAAAGACAAAAACATCATCTTGCTGATAGCTTAACTTAAAATTGGGAGAATTTTTAAGTTTATCGGCTAAACTAACGCCAATATCTTTAGTATCTGGCCAAGGATGGCGCAAATTCAAGACTACGTACTTAAATTCAGCTAAATCAGCATTTGGTGAAATTTGCGATAACAATTTTACTACTGGGCGATGAGTGAAATGAGGGGCGAGTCTATTATCAGTTAATACGCTACCTTGGGGTTGTACTTGGGCGACTGCTTCTTGGGAAGCTTGCCAAGTATCAATCCTTGTTAGATATAGCAAGAAATCCTTAGATTCGCCGATAATTAGGAAAATTAATAATGACCAAATAACGATTGTTCTAGGAAATTCTAACTGAGGAATAGAAAGTCGGAAATTAAGGATGTTTATTTCGGATTTTTTCGTTGGTTTGGCTGATTCTGCTGTTAAATCATTTTCACTACCCACTAATAAACTATCGGTTAAATCTGTTGGTAAATTTTTACGGCTTAGTTCTTCCTTGGCAATGGCTGCTAATAATAAAAAAGGAATTACAGGTAAGGAGTAATGATAAGCCATGCTGCGCTGAAATGGCACATCTGATAGAATATTTACGGCTAGCGTCGGCACGGCACAAACTAAGGGTGTTAGATATCTCCAGCCTAATTTTTTACCAGTAAAGGGCAAGAGTAACCAAATCAGGGGTAAAATTAGGAGGAACAAATATTTAACTGTATCAATGGAAAAGATTTTACCCAAAATTAATTGTGGTTTCAGGAACAAATTAAGTACAATTTCTCTGACTGAGTTACCTAAGTAAGTATACCGCCAAACTCCCGCCGCTTCGCTGCCACTAAAGTAGGGAATCAGCTTCTGAGTGGCAATCAAAAACCATGCTACACCCAGAATCAGGGCAATACCGCCACACAAACGGCGCTTCTCAAATAGCAGTAGCCAAAAACCCATTGCTATTACAGTTAAGGACAAGACAGCTTTGCCACCCAAAACCCAGAGAATGCCTGCACAAAACCACAGCGGCTTATTGAGTTTTGCGGCTAAAATTGCGCCCAAAATAGCGGGTAAAGCCATTACTTCGGGGTGAAAATCAAATAAATTGGTATTAAAAATCACTGGATAAAGGAGATAGGCTACTGCCATTGCCATAGCTTGGTTTTCCTTTAAACCTGCTAAACGCGATAAAATCCAAATTGGAAAAATACCTAAAGTTAAGGCAATTGCTTGTACTAAAAATAACCAGTAAACTGTGGGATAAATCTTGTACAATAAAGCTAGAGGATAGATAGCCCAAGCTGCATGATTACCAAGATGATGAAACCCCAAAAATGAGGAAATGGGGGGCAAACCTTGGCTAATTAAGTAAACAACTTGGTCATAAATTCCTAAATCAAAGCCTGTTGATTGAAATAGGGCGTGCCGCAAGCTACTACACAAAAAGAAAATTAGCACAGAGGATGCGATCGCCCAAACCGCAGTCGGCGGAGGGATGAGATGACTTACCTCTATTTTTTCTGACTTGCTGCTGCTGTCCTCGCTTGAGGTTCCAAGATTTTCAGGGGGGTTTTGCATGAAGGCTTGCACTAGCTGACCACTCAACATATCATTCACTCGAACGTGCAACTAGGCAAGAGTCGGCGAGTGCTAATTTAACTCCCTGCGATCGTAATATTGGTATGGCCCACCAATCATTAAAAAATTGTGAAAGCGATTACCCTTCTCGGCTCTACCGGCTCCATTGGCACTCAGACGTTAGATATTGTGGCACAGTACCCCGATCAATTTCGGATTGTGGGTTTGGCTGCTGGGCGAAATGTGACGCTGCTGGCGAAGCAAATTAGGCAGTTTCGGCCGGAAATTGTCGCCATCTCTGATGTGGATAAGTTGCCAGAATTGAAAGAGGCGATCGCAGACTTAGACCCACAACCCATTTTACTTGCTGGCGAGACTGGCATCGTCGAAGTTGCCAAATATGGCGATGCCCAAGCTGTCGTTACTGGCATTGTCGGCTGTGCCGGTTTGTTGCCTACAATTGCGGCTATTGAAGCCGGTAAAGATATTGCTCTTGCTAATAAAGAAACTTTAATTGCTGGCGGCCCCGTTGTCAACCCCTTAATCGCCAAACATGGAGTGAAATTATTACCTGCTGATTCAGAACATTCGGCCATTTTTCAATGTCTCCAAGGCTTGCCTAAAGGCGGTTTGCGGCGGATTATTCTCACTGCTTCTGGCGGTGCATTTCGAGATTGGCCAGTTGAGAAATTATCAGAAGTAAAAGTTGCCGATGCCTTAAAACATCCCAATTGGTCAATGGGGCGGAAAATCACGGTTGATTCTGCTACCTTAATGAATAAAGGTTTAGAAGTAATCGAGGCTCACTACCTGTTTGGTATGGATTATGATGGCATTGATATTGTCATCCATCCTCAGAGCATCATTCACTCACTAATTGAGCTGCAAGATACTTCTGTTTTAGCGCAATTGGGGTGGCCGGATATGCGTTTACCTCTGCTTTATGCCTTGTCTTGGCCAGAGCGAATTTATACAGATTGGGAACCGCTGAATTTAGTAAAATCGGGAGATTTAACTTTCCGAGAACCTGACCATCAAAAGTATCCTTGTATGCAGTTAGCATATACTGCTGGACGTGCTGGCGGTTCGATGCCTGCGGTGTTGAATGCAGCCAATGAGGAGGCAGTAGCCCTATTTTTAGATGAAAAAATTGAGTTTTTAGATATTCCGAGGTTGATCGAACGGACGTGCGAAAAGCATCAAGCTGATAACTGTGCCAATCCATCTTTAGATGATATCATTGCCGCTGATAAATGGGCAAGACAAGAAGCTTTAGCGGGTACTAAAGAGTTAGGCGATCGTCTCGTATTTCTGCGATAAGCTTTTACGCATAAAACATAACCCTGGTTGTTTAGAAAACCAGGGTTATTCTGCTAAAACTGTGCGCTAATATAGCAACCGCTTTCGTCGTTTAGGACGTTCTGAATTCATGAAACCATTGATTCTCTATCCCTTCTTCCCTTCTTCCCTTCTTTCCCTAGCCCCTAGCCCCTAGCCCCTAGCCCCTAGCCCCTAGCCTTCTTCCGCCTCCCCGATATCTCGCTTCAGCGGCCGCTTATAAGTAAAAGTAAAAGTATCTTTACTCTCAATCACCCGCCGCATTTCCTCATACATTGGATAATCACCCACCCCACTCAAATTAGCCCATCCCCGCGCCCTCGTTAAAGCCACAAATAACTGATTACGCAGACTCACATCGGCCTCATTTCTGGCAATATTATCAAAGCCAATCACATAGACCATATCCGCTTCATTTCCCTTAGCGCGAGTAACGCGAGAAACCGTTACTCCGCCATCCATCCAGAATAAATCGGGGTTGTGACTCGGCCATTTAGGGTTTAATTCATCCAACCCTAAAGCTGTAGGAATGTAGATCTTAATTCCTTGTTCAATCAAGAAATTGGCTACCTGAGTTTCTAATTCTATTGCCTCAGTAACAGAGCCTAAAATTATCACTAAAATATCCCTACTAGGTCTCAGGTCATCATCGACAATATTATGCAAAATCTTATCAGCTAAAGCCATCATTTCTTCCTGGCGAGAGCCATAAGTTTCAAACTCTAATACAGGTTTTCCCCACAATTGCTCAACAGGATTGGGTGAATTTTGAGGTGGTCGATGTAGAGTGATTTTTTGACCAGCAATAAACTTACCCGTCACTTCATAACCGATAGCTTTCCAATCATCAGCGCGAGTAATTCCTGTTAACATTCCCTCTGGTCGCAACAATCCCATCCCAATCGCGTGTGCTGCTGTCAAAATTGTACCAGGAGTGCGATAACAACGGCGCATGACTTCGGATTTTTTGATGCTGCCGCTATATTGCGTCCCTTTACTTAACAAATTGCTTAAATTTTCGCCAAACAATTCTTTAGTAGTCGGCACTTTTAAGTTATCAAGACTTTGAGCTTCATCGTAAGCCCAAATTAAGCGCCGCTGCTCTAACTTTTCTGGATCGGCTGGTTTTAAAGCTTGATAAGCTAACCAGTAAATTGCCTGTTTATCCTGAAATTTTAGATCGTCTTCCGAGACTAAATCTTGACCTTCATCGATCAAAATTGCATCAAAAATTGGCTCAATTTTGATTTCTTCCGATAGGCGTTTACAAAGTTCAGCCAATCCCCGATTAGGCTGTCTTTCCGGTGTTTCTCCAGCAGTCCTCGATCGCACGCCGTTGAACTCGCAAATTGTACTATAAAGTCCCGGTTGATTTTTCCCACCCCAAGCGTGAAGAATCCGCAGTTTTTTGTTAGTTTTGGAATCGTATTGAACGTCACCATTTGTAAAGCGACGCAGCCACCTATCTACTAACCCAATCATCAAATCGTAAAGAGTGCGAGTGAAAAATACTAAGGCAATATCCCAATCAGGATGTTTTAAGTGAATATGAGCCGCTTTTTGGCACAATAACACAGTTTTCCCCGACCCGGCAATGCCCCGCATTCGCTGAAAACCAGGGGGGATTTCTTTGCCGATGTGTTCTTGCTGGAAATCTAATTCGTAGAGCCTTTCCTGTAAAGTGGCAATCACACTAGAACGAGTTTTACTGTTAGTAGATTGAAGAAGGCGGGGCGCTTTTCTCAAAATAGGGCCGCCGCTGATGACTGATAACAATAATTCCCATTGTTCGTCCTCAATTTCCTCACCTTCCACCACTACAGGCGCTCTTTTAATTCGCTCAGTTAAGGCAAGTTTACCTAAGTGATCTTTGAAGATAATCGGCGGACAATTGGGCAGCTTATCGAATTCTTTTTGTTGCCATTCTGCCTCTGTAATTAGAGGTAGTGCTATGATAGCTCTAGCGCCGACTTTCCGGCGAATAGCCGATTCTCTGTCGCAATACCCCAACAAGGCATAAAGTTGATTTTCAGCTTGCTGATAGGGGTTAGTTTCTGCGGTAGAAAAGTTTTGAAATTCCCATTCTTGACCGTTAACGGCAACAATTTGGTCAATCTTAACAGATTTGACCTCAATAATTACTAAACTTAATTCGCGATCGACAATCAAAATGTCAGGTTCTTTGCGAATTTCTCCAAACTTTGAGAAAAGAGGATAGCGCGAATAACCAATGCAGGTGCGATCGGCAAAGGCACTGCGGACTGCATCCCAAACTATTTGTTCTCCCGCTTCTGTGCTCTTGTCTAGCGGCTCTGTCGTGATAAATTTGCGACCCTGATCTTCCATTCCAACAGGCATTGATATTGACCTCGCTAACGATTGAGATGTGTAATTTGCGTTTCGCTGGTTCAAAATGTGCAGATAGGAGTATATGATAACAGCAATGGTAAACTGCAATCTCAAATTTTCGCTAATTTTCTTAAATTTGTACTCTCTGTGACGATGAAGAAGCTAATTATCCAAATTCCTTGTTATAACGAGGAAGGTAGTCTCGGTGTTACACTTGCGGCCTTACCTCGCCATCTGCCTGGTATTGATATTATTGAATGGTTGGTTATTGATGACGGTAGCCAAGATAGAACTGTTGAAGTTGCAAAAGAGTATGGTGTAGATCGTATTGTTCGTTTTTCAAGTAACCAAGGTTTAGCTAAAGCATTTATGGCGGGCTTGGATGCTTGTTTAAAGGCGGGAGCTGATATTATTGTTAATACTGATGCTGATAATCAATATTGTGCTGATGATATTCCTTTATTAATTGAGCCAATTTTATTAGGTCAAGCAGAAATAGTGGTAGGTGCTCGACCTATTCTTGAAATTGAACACTTTTCTCCTACTAAAAAACTGCTGCAAAAAGTAGGTAGTTGGGTGGTTCGTCTTGCTAGTAAGACGGATATTCCTGATGCTCCAAGCGGGTTTAGAGCATTTAGCAGAGAGGCAGCAATGCAGTTAAATGTGTTTAATCAATATACTTATACTCTGGAGACAATTATTCAAGCTGGACAAAAAGGTATGGCGATTACTTCGGTTCCGATTCGCACTAATGGGGTTTTAAGACCTTCGCGGTTGGTAAAAAGTACGCCTTCTTATGTGATAAGATCGCTGTTTACAATCCTCCGCATTTTCATGGTTTACAAACCTCTACGCTTTTTCTTAATGTTAGGAAGCGTGCCGTTTAGTTTGGGTGTGATATTAGGTATACGCTGGATATTTTTCTTTATTTTACAAGGTACTCTTAGAACTAGAGTTCCCAGCTTAATCTTAGCTGCGATTTTAATTCTGATCGGCTTTCAGTTGTGGATGTTGGGTTTAATTGCTGACTTAATGGCAGCTAATCGCAAATTGGTGGAAGAGATTCAATTGCGGCTGCGACGGCTTGATACTAGGAGAGAAGATTAAAGTTATGAATAGTAAAGATTTGTTTGCTCGTGAGGCAATAGCGCAAATTCATAAAATTTTGACGCTGTGCGATCGCAATCCTCATAGCCCTACTTACGGATGTTTTGACCGCAATTTTTGGCATTATAAAATCATAGATTTTCCCAGTGGAATGTCTCAGGAATTTGTTTGGCCTTTAGCCTTAGCTTACCAGACAAATATTGCCGATAATCCATTCTATCAACAGCCAATGATTCGCGAATGGGTAGAAGCTGGGATTATTTATGCTGCCCGTAGCGCTCACCGCGATGGTTCCTGCGATGATTATTTTCCCTATGAAAGAGCATCGGGGGCGGCGGCATTTTCTCTATTAGCTTGCATCGAAAGTTACACGCTGTTAAAATTGGAGAATGAGGAAATTTTGCAGTTTTTTGAGAGGCGGGCTGACTGGTTAGCAAATCATCACGAAAGCGGCAAACTTACCAATCATCAAGCTTTAATTGTCTTGTGTTTAGAATTGCTAGAAAGGTTATTGAATAGTTCCAAGTGGGATGTGGCAAAAAAACTGCGTTTAGAGCGAGTTTTTGAGTGGCAAAATCCCGAAGGTTGGTTTCAGGAATATGAAGGATGCGATCCTGGATATCACACTTTAACTATATCATGTTTAGCGCGTATTTATCAACTGAAGCCAGATCCTAGATTGAAAGATACGATTGTAAAGGCTGTGGAATTAGCCGCTCAATTCATTCATCCTGATGGTTCTTATGGTGGAGAGTATGCTAGTCGGAACACCTATAACTTTTTCCCGCATGGTTTTGAATTAGTCGGTCAATGGATGCCGGAAGCTTTACAAATTAACGATCGTTTTTTGACGGGATTAGCTAATGGTTTAGCTCCTTGTTACGCTGACGATCATATTATCGGTCATCATACTTGGAATTATTTATTAGCTTGGCGGGATTTCGTACCGGATAGATCGCAATCTATTGCCAAAAATGCTGCTAGTGTTTGGCTAAAAGAAGCTAAAATTTTGATTAAACGATGTGGGGATACTGAGCTTTATATGGCTTTGAATAAAGGCGGTACTTTCAAGCTATTTCGCAACGATCGATTAGTTGCTTCCGATACTCAATTTTCGCTCCAATTCCGCAAAAATGGTAAAATCAAGAATTCAGTTAGCCATTTAATAGGCGATTGCGAAGTGCAAGTTGAGGAGGATGAAATTACGGTTTCTGGACAAATGGGATGGGCAAAACAAACGCAAATGACACCCATAAAATTACTGATTTTACGGGTTGTTATGCTGACGTTTGGGCGTTTTTTCCCTAATTTAATTCGGAAAATTTTGCAGAAAATGTTGATTACTGGTAAACAAGATGCACCGTTTCGCTTTTGTCGCCGCTTGCGATGGGAAAATCAACAATGGCAGATTACCGATGAACTTTATGCTAAGTCTTGGGAAGGGGTGATTAGTGCGGGGATTGGCTGCGATCAAACTTCTATTTATGTGGTGATGAGTCGCACGTTTCAAAGAGGTCAATTATTACCTGGGCTTGACTTGACTGATGAAGTTAAAAAACTCGCTCCTGGTCAACCTTTGAAAGTGAAACGTCAGTTTTAAAGAGTAGCCTTTAGATAGATATTTTGTGAAATTTTTCATGATATTTTACTGACCAATGAATGAGGAGAGAAGCGGTGAGCAGACATCTATTTCGTTTTGCGATTGGGCTTTTAATCGCCTTTTTCGGTTTTATTAGTTACTTGACTACGACTGTGGAAAATCCGGTGACTGGGGAAAAGCAGCGAGTGCAATTGTCACCGCGCCAGGAAGTAGTGTTAGGACTGGAATCGCGATCGCAAGTAGCCTCTCAATTTGGCGGTCTTTACCCAGATCAAGCGCTTCAGGATTATATAGATCGCGTCGGAAAGCGCGTGGTACAGCAGTCTGCGGCATCCAAACTGGGTTATCCCTTCGAGTTTCACCTGCTGCGCGACCCTAAAACGGTGAATGCTTTGGCGCTACCGGGGGGTCAGGTTTTCGTAACGGTTGCCTTGCTGAGTCGGCTAAAATCGGAAGCGCAACTGGCGGGCGTGTTGGGGCACGAATCCGGTCACGTCGTTGGTCGTCACGGGGCCGAACACTTGGCCAAGCAAAGGCTGGGGGCGGCGTTGGTAACGGCTGTGGGGGTGGCCGCCAGTGACGATCGCGGCAACGGTCAGCAGGCCGCCGTACTCGCGCAAGCTGTCAACCAATTGGTCAGCCTGCGATACGGTCGTGACGACGAGTTGGAAGCCGATCGCCTCGGCGTGCGCTTTATGAGTCAAGCTGGTTACAATCCAAAGGCTTTGGCGGAAGTGATGCAGATACTTGAGACTGCCAGTGGTGGGGGAAGACAGCCGGAATTTTTGAGTTCTCACCCCAATCCTGGCAACCGGATTCAAACCATACAAAGTGCGATCGCGCAAGAATATCCAAACGGCGTTCCTGCTAATCTCGAAACTGGAAGCGATAACTTCACTCGCACCGTAATCCCCCGTTTGCAAACTCAGTGAAATTAAATCAAATCAAGTAGTATGATAACATAATACTAAATCCAGGTTTATTACCCCTTTTTCTTATAGTCCGCGTAGGCGGACTTTGTTTGTATAGCCGCGATTTCTAATCGCCCGGAAAAGTTTTTAAACCAATAGCGAAAAGCTAATTAATGAAACGATTAATTTCTCTGATTGTCAGCCTACTAATTCTAGCAGTCATCTACTGGAAAATTGATTTTGCTGGATTAATACAAGTCTTCCGAAACTGCGATCGCTGGTGGATGGCTATCAGCCTCAGTATGGTTGTACCACTAACAATGCTAACAGCTTGGCGGCTGCAACAACTAATGCCTGTGGGGGGCAAATTGGGGTTTGGTGAAGCAAATCGTCTCATCCTTGCTGCCAGCGTTTTAAATATGGTACTCCCCTCAAAAATGGGCGATATTGCCAAAGCTTATTTTATGAAACAGCGGGGACATTTAGATGGTTCGCTATCCCTGTCGCTGGTAGTATTTGAAAAAGCTTGCGATATGCTTTCTTTACTATTGTGGTGTGTATTTGGCTTGATACTTTATCCCCAGAAAGATTGGTTGTTTTGGGTAATGACTGCTGCTGTATCCTTGGGACTGATTACAGGTATAATGTTACTAGGTTCTCGTAAATTTGCCCAAATATTTTTTAGGATAGTATGCAAAATTTTACCTAAAAAATTCCGCTCTAAAATCGAAAAATTTCAGTTGTCTTGGCGGGAAATGCAGCAGTTTTTCTGGCAAGATAAAAGGCAACTATTGAAAATTACAACTACTTCTATTGTTATCTGGTTTGGCCACTTGCTGCAAATCTGGTTTTTTATCCTAGCACTCAATGCCTGGACACCATTTTTGGCAAATTTAGCATTATCTCCCTTAGCAATTTTAGCAGGGTTGCTACCACTAACATTTGCCGGAGTTGGCACTCGCGATGCTGCCTTGATCGCCTTTTATAGCCCTTATTTCGCTGCGCCCACAGCCGCAGCTTTGGGATTACTTTGTACTTCCCGCTATCTTTTGCCAGCGATAGGAGGTTTACCATTTTTAGGACAATATCTTGTTAGTATTCAAGATCTGCGAGAACTTAAAAACCAATAGTTATATGACAAAAATTCACCAATTTTTAATTTATACAAGCGGCAAATCCCGCTCAAATCTAATATTTTGGTTGAGCTTAAGCTTGACTTTTGCAGTTATTTATAGTATTCCGGGATTACAGCAGGCTTTTGGCAGTGAATATGTAGTGCAAGATGATGCAAGACAGCACGTTTTTTGGATGCAGCGATTTCTCGATCCGGGGTTATTTCCTAATGACTTAACTGCCGATTATTTTCAATCGGTAGCCCCCGTAGGATACAAAGCAGTTTATCAGATAATTGCTGCTTTAGGAATTGAGCCATTTTTGCTGCATAAATTGTTGCCAATAGTATTAGTTTTAATTGCCAATAGCTACTGTTTTGGTATTTGTATGGAACTATTGCCAGTACCTTTCGCCGGGTTTATGGCAACCCTATTTTTTAATCAAATTATTTGGCTGCAAGATGATATAATTTCCGCTACACCAGTAGCTTTTGTCTATCCATTATTTATGGCTTTTTTGTATTATTTACTGCGACGTTCTTTATTAGGTGTAGGAATTACAATCGCACTTTTAGGATTGTTTTACCCACAATGTATGTTAGTCGCAGCTACCCTCTTAATTCTCCGGTTAGTCGGTTATAAAGACAAGCAGTTTTATCTATCCAGCGAGCGAAAAGACTACTTATTACTCTTCTCAGGTTTAGGAATAGCAACTGCCATCTTATTAAGCTATGCCTTCAAATCCTCAGAATTTGGGAAAGTGATATCGGCGACTGAAGCTAAGACATTGCCAGCATTTTTACCTAAAGGTTGGTCGAGCTTTTTTTCTAATAATTTATCTAACTTTTGGCTATGCGGCAAACGTAGCGGTATGATACCTTCAGAGTGGTGCGTTTTAACAGATAAATTTTTTCCTCTTCCCATTCCTCCCCAAATTTTTTTAGGCTTGTCATTGCCTATTTTATGGCAATTTTCCTCTCGCTTTCCTTTAACCAAGTTGATAACTAAGAAAGTTATAATTTTGCCTCAACTAGCAATAGCATCTTTGACAATGTTCTTTATTGCTCATGCTTTAGTCTTTAAACTTCACCTTCCTAACCGATATACCGAGCACACTTCTCGGATGCTAATACCTATAATGGCAGGAATTGCCATAACCTTAATTATAGATGCCGTTTTTCACTGGGGAAAAGTCAAAACCGAACATAAAAAAGACCAGTTAAAGTTTTTTCCTTTAGTATTTTGCCTATTTTTAGCAGCGATCTTTTTGGGTTATCCTCATATTTTACAATCCAAAAATTATCCTTTCCCAAATACCCGTTATATCGCAGGTGGGTCTCCATCATTATACAAGTTTTTTGAGCAACAACCCAAAGACATTATTATCGCTTCCCTAGCGGAAGAAGCGAATAATTTACCCAGTTTTGCTAAACGCTCTATTCTGGCGGGTGGTGAAGGCTATGCTTTGCCTTATCATCCTCTATATTATAATGAGATTCGCCAGCGGACTGTTAATACGATCGAAGCACAATACAGTGCTAATATTAGTAAAGTTAAGGATTTTATCAATAAGTATGGAGTAGATTTTTGGCTACTAGATAAGAAAGCATTAACTGCGGAGTATGTGGCAAAAGTTCGCTGGTTAAAACAATATCAGCCGCTAGGCGATGAGGTTTTAATAAATCTAAAAGAGGGGAAATTTCCAGCGTTATCAAAAGTTATGAATAGCTGTAATGTTTTTGACACTGATAATTTAGTTGTCCTGCAATCAGAATGTATTATTAAATATTAACTTAGCCGCTCGAAAATTACTATGATTCATCGCAAATATTATTTTACCTGGCTGCAACCGTTACTAATTATTTTATTAATATTAGGAATATTTTTTCGATTTGTTAATCTTGACAAAAAAGTTTACTGGTACGACGAAACGATTACCTCATTGCGACTAGCTGGATACACCAAGGAAGAATTTACAGAGCAAGTTGCTGGCCCGATAATAGATATCCAAACTTTACAGAAATATCAGCGCATAAATTCTGAGCGAGGAGTTGTTGACACAGTAAAAGCTTTAGCAGTAGGAAATCCTGAACAGCCGCCACTTTATTACGCAATTGCATATTTTTGGAGGCAGCTATTTGGTGATTCAATAGCAGTCACTAGAAGTTTATCAGCGGCGATTAGTCTGTTAGTATTCCCTGGAATTTATTGGCTATGTTTGGAATTATTTAATCTACCAATTGTGGGATTAATAGCAACAGCACTTATAGCAGTCTCACCTTTTCACGTATTGTACGCCCAAGAAGCACGGGCCTATAGTTTATTTACAGTAATAATTTTACTATCTAGCTGTGTATTTTTACGAGCAATACGGCTGGAAACACACAGCGCTCTTTCCCAAAAACAGCGAATAATATGCTGGGGATTATACGCCATTACTATAACATTAGGGCTTTATTCTCAGTTACTTTTTATACTCGTAATAATGGGACATGGTATTTATCTATTCGCAACTGAAATAATGCAGTTAAAAACCCACCATTATTTTTCGTTACAGAAATTTACTGGTTATTTAATAGCAATTTTATCGGGAATAATCGCGTTTATTCCCTGGATAGTATGTATTGTAAATAATTTCTCAGAGCTAGGATGGGTAGCTAATAAAATCAACATCTTGACTTTATTAACTAGGCTAGCAATTAATATTACCTCTATTTTGTTTGACGTTCAAATTGGGACTAAAGAGCGTTTATTTGATGTAATTTCTGGCAAAGATAACGTTCAATTTGGAATGGATAACCTCTGGCTATATACGATCGTACCGACGCTGATTTTAGTAGGATACTCGCTAAAATTTCTATGTAAGAATACGCCTCAAGAGATTTGGTTATTTATATTAATTTTAATCTTATCTACAGCAACGCCATTAGTTTTTAAAGATTTAATTTCGGGTGGACAACGCTCTAGTATTGCTCGCTATTTAATCCCTTGTTACGTAGGTATCCAGTTAGCTATTGCTTACTTATTATCTAATAAAATTACCAGTAAAAATATTAACCAACAAAAATTGTGGCAAATAATAACTATGATTTTGATTTCAGGTGGGGTATTCTCCTGTGCAATTAGCAGTCAATCCGAGACTTGGTGGAACAAGTACAGCAGCTATTACAATCCCCAAGTAGCCAACATTATTAATCAAGCTACACAACCGCTAATCGTCAGCAGCAATGCAATCAGGCTAACTTCTCTCAGCTATTTACTAGAAAATAAAGTAAAACTACAGGTTGTTCCCGGAGAAAATTTACCCAAAATTCCTGATGGTTTCAGTGAGGTATTTTTATTTAACCCTTCCAAAAAATTGCAATTAAATCTTGAAAAAGACGATAATTACAAATTAGACTCTGTTTACCCCAATGGAAATCTCTGGCGCTTAAGTTTGTAGGAAAATTGTTTTTTATTTTACAATCTATCGCACCTTTTATCTATTAAATCCGCCAGTAGTGCAAACATCCCCAACTGAGTAGTAGCCACCAAAAGAATTAGGGTAGCTTCAGTTAAGTCACGCCGGACAAAAACATCTTGATACAGCGTAATCAAGAAACCCACAAAAAATACGAAAGCTACAGGCATAAACACCCTTAACGGTGCAAAATAAACCCCTGTCCTCAAGATTAAGTGCATGAAACGGATAGTATCTCGGATCGGCTTAATCTTGCTTTTGCCAACCCGATAGTGATAGTCTATTGGCACATAACGAACGATATAATTATTCGTCAACATTGCTACCGTAATTGTGGTAGTAAAACTAAATGTGTCCGGTAAAATCGTCAAAAATCTTTCGGCTACACTCTTACGAAATACACGCAACCCACTATTTAAATCAGGAATATTGCAATCTGTAATCCATTCAGCAAAGCGCACTAAAAACCACTTAGGAATTTTACGCAGATTTGAATAACGGACGTTTTCACCCGTTCTAGAACCGACAACCATATCAGCTTGCATTGCCAGCATTACTAATTCCGGTATCCGTTCATTCGGGTAAGTACCGTCAGCATCAGTAATCACAATTAAGGGGTATTTTGCATATCTAATTCCCGTTTTCAATGCCGCGCCATAGCCTCGATTTCGATTGTGTTCTATTACTTTGATATCTGTCCGAGATTGTAAAATCTCGCGAGTTCCATCTGTGGAACCATCGTTAACAACCAAAATTTCATACTTGCAGCTAGAAGATTTTAGAGTTGCTTGTAGCTGATTGAGGGTAGCTTCTACACCGCTTTCTTCATTGTAAACTGGGAGGATAAGAGAGAAAAATGGAGAGGTGACTTCTGAACTCTCGGAACTCGGATAAGACTCATCGATTAGACTTTCTGGCATAATTACCTTTTCATTTTGGACAACATCGGTTACATTTTATAGGGTTATGCGAATTTTTGATTTTTGATGGTCGATGGGAGGAAAGCGAGTGAGAGTGAGATTTTAATGCTGTCAATTATCAGAACTTATCCAGTAAGAGTTTGGTTCAGCCTTAGCTTGATAGTGGCCGCGATTTGCGGATCTTTGGGACTTCTACCAGCTTTTAGCAGCGAATATGTGGTGCAAGACGATGCGCGATCGCACGTTGTCTGGATGCTGCGATTTCTCGATCCAGAGTTGTTCCCTAGTGATATCATTGCCGACTATTTTCAATCACTTGCCCCCAGTGGATATACTGAACTTTATCATTTAATGGCAAAAATTGGCCTCAATCCTATTATTTTTAATAAGTTCTTACCGATACTGTTAGGATTAATAACTACCACATACTGTTTTGGGGTTTGTTTGCAGATATTGCCAATTCCCGTTGCGGGTTTCTTCGCTACACTATTGCTAAATCAAAATCTGTGGTTAAAAGATGATTTAGTTTCCGCAACACCGAGAGCATTCTTTTATCCGGTATTCATGGGATTTTTATACTATTTACTGCGACTAAATTTACTAGGTGTCGGAATTTCGATCGCACTTTTAGGGCTTTTCTACCCTCAAGGTGTACTAATATGTGCTGCCGTCTTAATTTTGCATTTTATCCGCTTTTTTCCTGAAAAAATCAATTTCAAATTTCTCTTTACTACTTTGGTAATTGCCATAGCCGTGCTGTTACCTTACGCTTTAAATTCCTCACAATTTGGCTCAGTAATCACAGCAGCAGAAGCAAGAATGCTCCCTGAATTTTGGCCAGGAGGAAGAGCTTCTTTTTTTACCGATAACCCTTGGGATTTTTGGATAACAGGCGATCGTTCCGGCTTTTTTCCTCGCGAGTGGCTATCTAAATTGGTTATCCCTCCCCAGGTTTGGGCGGGATTATTATTACCAATATTATTAAGATATCCCTCCACTTTTTCCTTGGTTAAACAACTTACTAGCCACATTGTAATATTGCCAGAATTAGCACTAGCATCGACAGGAGTATTTTTCGCTGCTCACGCTTTCGCGTTCAAACTACATCATCCTAGCCGATATACGCAGCATAGTTTAAGAATGTTGATGGCTATAGCAGGTGGAATCGCGATCGCCATCATCATAGATGCGATTTGCCAAAAAATTAAACTTCCAGTTTTTGCACTTTGTATTTTACCTTTAGCTTTGATTTACCCTAGCTTAACTAATAGCTTTCCCGTAACTAATTATGTAATCGGTCAAATACCTAGCTTGTATGATTTTTTGAGCAAGCAACCTAAAGATACGCTCATAGCATCTTTAGCTATAGAAGCCAATAATCTACCAGCTTTTGCCAAACGTTCAATTTTAATAGGATCGGAATATGCTTTACCTTACCACAAACTATACTATGCTGAAATGAATCACCGCGCTAATGATTTAATTAAAGCTCAATACAGCCCTAATTTAACAGAAGTGCAAAACTTTATTCAAAAGTATGGCATAGATTTCTGGCTGTTAGACTCGCAAGGCTTAACTCTTGAGTATGTGACTAAAAATCACCGGATTAGACAGTTAAACCCAGCGGCGGCGGCTGAGGTTAAAGAGAGTTTGGAAAAAGGAACTATACCTGCCTTGTCAAAAGTCACAGATCGTTGTACTGTTTTAAAAGCTAAAGATTTAATCCTACTTAAAGCTAAATGTATTGAAAAAATCAAAGGTTAAATTTAAGTAGGTAGACACAAATAAGCCTGGCTGTGTAACAGAATGTAAAGTTGCTATCGCCCCTGCGATTGCTAAGCCCTAACGGGCAGGCTACGCCAACGTTTCACTCGCAATGACATACTTATGTATTTTCCCGCTCATCTATTTACCCAAACAACCAACAACCAACAAATAACAACCAACAAATAACAACCAACAACTAACAACTAACAACTAACAATGTTAATCGCAAGCTTACAAAAATTTCTGACTACCCCACTTGAAAAAACATCGCGATCGCGAGTAATATTTTGGTTAAGCCTGAGCCTAACAGTTGCCGCACTTTATGGCATTATGGGCTTCAAAGAAGCCTTCGGTAGCGAGTACGTTGTGCAAGACGATGCGAGACAGCACGTATTCTGGATCATGCGGTTTATCGATCCGAGTTTATTTCCCAATGATCTAATTGCCGACTATTTTCAAGCTGTTGCTCCCGCAGGATACAAAATAGTTTACAAGCTAGCGGCGATGGCAGGGATTAATCCCCTTTTATTTCATAAAATCTTGCCGATGATATTAGGATTAATCTCTACTTACTACTGTTTTAGCATTTGCCTGGAAATGTTGCCAGTACCAATGGCGGGATTTATTGCTGCTTCAGTTTTGAATCAAAGTATGTGGATCACAGATGATTTAGCTTCAGCTACACCTAGAGCTTTTCTGTATCCGATATTTCTAGGATTTTTATATTATTTGTTGCGAGTCTCACTCTTACCCTGTTTGGCAACAATTGCCCTAATAGGACTATTTTATCCTCAATATGTATTTATTGCCTGTGGCATTTTAATTCTAAGACTATTCCACTGGAAAGATGGCAGTTTGCGCCTATCACCAGAGCGAAATAATTACATATTTTGCGGTACAGGCTTGGGAGTTGCTTTCTTTGTAATGTTGCCTTTTGCCTTAAATTCTTCTAAATTTGGCCCTACAATTACAGTGGCAGAAGCAAGACAATCGCGGGAGTTTTTACCAGGGGGACGCATCCCATTTTTTGAACTTCATCCTAAAAGTTTTTGGTTTACAGGTAAAGGTACTGGAATGTTTTCTAAGTCTTTATTTACGCCTGTAACTCACTGTGCGGGGCTTCTGTTTCCGTTGCTGCTACCATTTTCCTCCGCATTTCCTTTGGTAAAGCAGATTAAAAGCGGTATTTGGCTTTTACTTCAGCTATTATTAGCATCATTGACGATGTTCTTTCTAGCTCATGCTGTATTATTTAAGCTGTACGTTCCTAATAGATATACTTCCTACAGTTTCCGCATAATTATTGTTTTTATGACGGCGATCGCGCTAACTTTAATCATAGATGCTGCGCTACAATGGGCATCAGGAACAGAGGCAAAAGTTTTAATTCAAAATTCACCCTCATCATCACCCATTTTTAAGGGTAGATCCCAAATCAAAACTATAATTGCATTAGGTTTAACAGGAGTAATTGCTATTTTAGTTCTCCTCTATCCTTGCTTTGTTCCCGATTTCCCCAGAGTTGGGTATAAAACTGGGAGAATGCCAGCTTTATATGAGTTTTTTCAGCAGCAACCTAAAGATACATTAATTGCATCTTTATCTGAAGAAGCGAATTTTTTGCCGACTTTTTCCCAGAGGTCTATTTTAATTGGCAGGGAATATGGTATCCCATATCAAGTAGGCTTTTATCGCCAATTTCGAGAGAAGGCTCTTGGGTTAATTAGCGCTCAGTATAGTCCCGATATTGCAGTAGTAAAAAACTTTATTAATCAGTACGGGATTGATTTCTGGATGTTGGAGAAAAATGCTTTGACTCTTAATTATGTGGAGAAGTATGATTGGCTCAAAAACTTTGATTCAACCCCAGAGGTTGTTGCCGATCTTAAACAGGGTAAAACTCCTGCTTTAACACAGTATATGGAACGCTGTGCTGTTTTTCAAAATGAGGGTTTAGTGGTTTTAGCAGCGTCTTGTATTGCGAAATAAGAAGAAGGAAGAAGGAAGAAGGAAGAAGGAAGAAGGAAGAAAAATTTAGTTATCTAGGAGAGAAGGAAGAAGGAAGAAAAATTTAGTTATCTAGGAGAGAAGGAAGAAGGAAGAAAAATTTAGTTATCTAGGAGAGAAGGAAGAAGGAAGAAAAATTTAGTTATCTAGGGGAGAAGGAAGACTGTTTATACAGTCAGCTTGTTAGCCATCCCGATCTTATGTTTAATTACGTGGATTTACTTAAAAGGGAAATTCCTACTAATTTTAAAGTAAGGAATCTATCGTTAAAGAAGTTATTGTCTAATCCCACTTATCTAGGGTAAGAAGGCCGAGCACCTTTCTGAAAAGCTTCCCAAGATGCTTTAACTTCCTGTGGGGCAGGATAATTTTTATCATACACCACGATCGCATTCGTTAAATTGCGTCCCGGAGAAATCAAAATCTGTCCATTATGAGCCAAAGCAGTAGAAGCACCCCCATCTAAATTCATCGCTTCATAACATCCCATCGCCTTCATTACTTCTGCTTCCTCTGCCAACGAAAGGCTAGTTAAAAAAGTCACTAAATATAGCTCTTTTCCACTAGCAGGAAACCCAATAGCTGTTCTCGCTCCCACATTGAGAACATGAGGATCGGCAAATCCTTCTAACTTAGGTGCCAGCCAAATTTTACCCTGTTTTAATAGTCGGGGCCCACAAGTAATAGAAAACCAATGCTGGTTCCATTCTGGCTTGCCTTCCGATCGCGTTGTAATCATTTCCGGTTGATTTCCTACACGCAAACCCAAGGTTGTCCCATAATTTTCCCACTGGCTATACTTCAGAAATTTACCCGCTGACACCATATTACCCAACACCCATTTTTGAGAATCTTTGCCAAAAAATGTGCCATTGACAACTACTGCGCCCCGATAGCGCTCGACCATTTTTTCAAAAGCTTCGTCACCCTTAGAACTTTGAGAACTGTTAGCCATTGGTGCATTATTTGCTAGGCCAATAGTAATCAAAGTATCAGGGTCAGTCAAATCTATAGTTGTTTGATATAAAGGAACCCCCACCACGTTTTTTCGGCTCACTTGTATAGGTTGTCCTTTTTTAGCTGGTGCTACTTTTAATTGTGAGGGAGAAACAGTCGGTTGAGAATCGGGGTTTCTACGGATTTTTGGGATAGGAGCAGGAGGTAAGAGTTGAGGGTTTATACTGGCTTTGGGAAGAATGGAAGGGTTAGGCGGTGTTTTATGGTCTTGGCTGGCTTTTAAGGATGTCAGCCACGCGAGCATTTTTTGCATCAGTTGAATTGCGATATTAAGAGACTTTGAACGGTTTTCTGCAACTGATAAAAATATAGTTAATTGTCGGGCTGCGACTATTCCAATCACAAATAAAAATGTGCGGCGCAGTATTTTATTTTTGCCCTTTTGTTGGCTTGGAGGTGACATATAAAAAAATTTTAATTGCTAATTGTTACTTTTTCCAATTCAAGGGCCAACTTTCTGTCTGGGACAATGGTTATTAGGGATGCGATCGCTAGCAGTTACTTCTGCACCCGCAGGAAAATTAGCCACTAATTCTACTTCACCCCGAGCATTAGTTTGCCAGCCTACGGCTTCTACAAGGGATGGAATTTCTGGGACAGTAGTGACTGGGAGAGTCTTTGACGGTTCGTTGTGGGACTCAGGAGACTCTACGGCATAGTTTTGTAAATCCTGCCAGACAGTTTGACCTGGGAGGGTAGCAGTAGGTTCTTCTGGTAAGCCGCCTCGACCTGCGATCGTAAAGGTGTTACCTCCATCTGCGGCACATCCTTGAGCGATTTGTGTACTGGGGTCAACGATGTTTTCGGGTAATTGTACTAGACCCGAACTCGGATCGAGGTTGGGATTATTAATAGAGATGGTGCCGGAGACTCCGAAACTGGAGGAAGCAGTGATGCCACTGTCAGGGGAAGCGAACAAACCTTGGGTGGTGATGCGGATGTTGCCGCCGTTGCCTTGGAAGGCGTTGGCTGTGACTTTGCTACCTTCGAGAATGGTGAGGGTGTTGGTGTTGGCAGCCAAATTGCCACCGTTGCCGGTACCGGCGGCTTCGGCGGCGATTTGGCTGCCGTTACGGAGAATGGTATCGCCAGAAACTCGTAATTTGATGTTGCCACCGCTACCCGATGCGGTGGAAGCACTGAGTCTACCTTGGTTATTGAGCAGAATTTGTCGGGCGTTGATGTTGAGGTTGCCTGCCAGGCCTGTGCCTTGGTTGGCGACACTGACTCTAGCACCATCGGCAATAGTAAGTCTAGGGGTGTTGATGATGACGTTGCCGGAGTTTCCAGAGGGGCGATCGGGTAGTCCTAAAGCTCGACGAAGGACTTCAGGTACAATCAGAGCAGACGATTCTATGCGAGAAGGAAGTCCGTCTCCCTCTCCTTTGCCACTGACTTGTATAGAATCAGACGCATTGATAATCAAGGTTTCACCTGAACCTTTGGCTCCGGTAGAGGTGCTAATACTCCCGCCATCTCTGACTATCAGTCTAGATGTGTTAATGGTAACTGTACCTGCATTTCCTTCACTAATTGTTGCACTGGTAACAGCAGACACTTGCAAAAGTCTGGGAATAATTCCACTCACCGTGACAGAATCAGAAGCGTTGATGGTTATATTTCCCCCCTTACCAGTATTCACCGTAGCAGTGCTGATCACACCTCCATCCAAAACTGTTATCTGTTGAGCCAAAATTGCAAGATTGCCTGCATTTCCCGCACCCACAGTTGTAGTACCCAGAAAGCTGAAAAGATTTGGGTTCCTATTAGAAAAACCACTTACATTTACCGCATCAGAAGCACTGACAGACACATCCCCACTAGAGGCAGTTCCAAATGTTCTGGAGCCTATACCTCCACCGTCCGATGCCAGCAATGTTCTTGTAGCAATAGCGATCTTGCCACCCGCTCCATCTTTGAGAGTTTCATTAATCAACAGGCTGGGAAATGTTACCTGTGAGTTCGTGCCCGTCACTTGTAATAACTCAGTTGCATTTACAATCAGGTCTCCGGCTGGCTCTGAGCCTTGATTTTGAATTAAGCCAATAGAACCATCGCTGAGCCTTACTTCTCGTCCTACCATCTGGATAGAACCTCTCCCCAAGCCACTGGCATCGATCGCAGCTTGACCAGATAAATTAATATCCCGAAAACTTTCTACCCCTTGATAGCCTAACTTCCAACCTACATCAGTAGGTGTCAAACTCACTACAGCACTACTGATGCTCCCTAAAGCTATCTGTCCTTCTGCTGCTTTCAACACACCACCGCTTAGATTCACATCACCGCCTACTAAAGCTAAGGTGTTTCCAGATTTCACCTGCAAACCCCGATCGCTTTGTTGACTGCGATTAATTTGATTATTACGGATATTTTGGACTGTAAACCTATGTCCTACTCCTTCCACTCGAATTGCACCCGGATTTGCCCCCACCTGCAACCCTACTGGCACGTTCACCGTCAGCAACGGCGGTGCTTGAGGGTTAGTAGCACTGAAGGAGTTACCATCAGAGAATTGAATACTGTTTCCTGTAGAGCCAATAAAAGAGCCACCAATGTTTAACCGTGCATTCGGGCCAAAAATGATGCCACTGGGATTGATGAAAAATAAGTTAGCAGTTCCATTAGCTCGAATTAAGCCGTCAATATTAGAAA
Organism: Kamptonema formosum PCC 6407; assembly: GCF_000332155.1. Taxonomy (GTDB): domain Bacteria; phylum Cyanobacteriota; class Cyanobacteriia; order Cyanobacteriales; family Microcoleaceae; genus Kamptonema; species Kamptonema formosum. The sequence goes on from NZ_KB235898.1 coordinate 469,824, forward strand.
TTTTTCCTCCTGTAACCCGACTGAAAATATTTTGAATATTACTAGCATTATTAAAAAAAGCTTCTGAACCAGTGGGGAGTGAAAACTCACTGAAACTATGGAAAAGATTGCTACCGGCTGACGTACCACCATTGATAGTTAAACTATTACCATTAGGAGCAATTGTAGAATTATTAGGAAGTGTGTTATCGGGGATAATTTGTGCTGTAACTCGACCGGAAAGTAAAGAGAAAGGTACAGCTAGTAGAAGAGCATGGTATAATTTTGTGTAGAAATATTTCGTATTCTCTGAATAGAAACATTTACGAATCTGACTTCGTGACATATCAAAAAGGTTAAGAGATTTGTGCTAAATTAGTTTAGTATAGCATAAGCATATCGCCTGCGTACAGATAGTAGCAGGCAATACGGCGACCTTAAAGTGCTATACAATTAACACTTAACCAATTCTGAGGGCTGCATCTCCTGGTGGTAAACTATCTGGAAGAGAGACATTAGTGCCATCAATAGCAAAAACTGAACTCTGGACAATTCCCGATGCAACATTTTGCACAATTCCCAAAGTAGAACCTGAAAATTGAATTAAAGTATCACTACCAGATTGAGTAAATGTCAGTCTTGATAAATTGCCCGTTACACCAATGCGATCGCCTTCTCCCGGATTGAAATCCAAAATTCTATCTGTTGTTGTATCCAGAGTTAAACCCTCACCTAATATCAGGACAAAGGTATCAGCACCACCTCCACCAGTGAGAGTATCGTTGCCTAAATCGCCGATGAGAATATCATTACCATCACCACCTGTTAAAACATCATTGCCTCTTCCTCCTCGGAGAAAATCATCTCCGGCACCGCCATCTAAACTATCATTGGCTTGATTACCACTGAGAATATCATTGCCAACACCCCCAGAGAGCGAATCATCATCTTTTCCTCCTCGGAGATAATCATCGCCACCTTCACCGCTGAGAGTATCGTTGCCTTGATTCCCGTTAATAACATCGCTAACACTTGACCCAGTTACTCTATCATTACCCGCACCAGCTTGAATACCGCTAGTATTTTGTTGAGAGTCTTGCACTGTGAGTTGAACAGTATCAGTTCCCTCAGATAATGTTGAGAATCTCAAAGGCAAATTTGCGAGATTGACTTTATTGATGAAATTATTCAACAAAGTATTATCTCTAATCACAGTTGAAACTCGACTGGGGATAATTCCTTGAACTACTTTAGCAGTAGAAATGCGATCGCCCTGCTGAATTTGATCGACTATATCTAACCCTTGCCTCACAGTTCCAAATACTGCATAATCGCCGTTCAAAGATGGCAAGTCTGCTAAAGCAAAATAAAACTGCGAAGAAGCAGAATCGAGAGCTGTAGCACGTGCCATTGCTATGACACCGCGAGTATGTGATAATTGTGGCTGTTGTGTAATTGTCTGATTGTAAACAGGTTGTGCGGCCCCTTGCGGCTTAATTTCTAAGGGAATTGTACGCACTTCGTTAGTATCTGGGTCAACAAAACCACCGGTTCCTAATTGACTTGCAGGAATGCTGGTATTTCGACTTTGGGGATCGCCCCCTTGAACCACAAAAGGATCGGGTTCGCGGATCACTCGGTGAAACATTACCCCTTCGTAAATACCGCGCTCAACTAGGTCAACAAAGTTACCTGCTGTAATGGGTGCGTCTGTCCCGTTGACTTCGATGGCAATCGGTTGGTTCTTGACCATCATTACTACGATCGCATTGCCTGATAATGGCTGTACTTCTGCCATTTGTTAATTTCTCCTTTGATTGATAAGTGTTTTAGGGGTTAAAAGCAATGCTTTTGTTTCCTCTTTGGTTTATTTAAACATTGCCTTTACTTATTTAATCAGATAACTGTAAACTTATTTTAAGTAGAGTTGTCCTTCGCAATTTATGACCTCCAGACGCAATTTTCTGAGCATTTTTTTTGCCATTTGTCTAGTCTTCCTTAGCTTAAATTTTGTTCCCCCTGCCCTTGCTCTCGGCGGCAAGCTGCCCGCAGTGAATCAACCTGCACCTGAGTTCACTTTGCCTACCAACAGCGGCAAGGGAAAAATATCTCTCTCTGATTATCGGGGGAAATGGCTAGTTGTCTATTTTTATCCTCAAGATTTTACCTCTGGCTGTACTTTGGAAGCTCGTAGATTTCAGCAAGATTTACCGAAGTATCGGGGTAAGAATACTGAAATTTTGGGTATTAGTGTTGATGATATCGAATCTCATGCTGAATTTTGCGACTCCGAAGGTTTGAAGTTTCCGCTGTTAGCTGATACTGATGGTAAAGTTAGTAAAGCTTACGGTTCTTGGATGAGTTTTATATCGGCACGGCACAGCTTTATTATCGATCCCGATGGTATTTTGCGGGAGACTTTTGTTAAGGTCAATCCGGCAATCCACTCTCAAGAAGTTTTAGCTCGTTTGGATGAATTGCAATCTACTTAATTTGTTAACTGTTAACTGTTAACTGTTAGTTGTTAACTGTTAACTGTTAACTGTTAGCAAATAGTTGAGCTTCACTTCGTTTTACCCAACCTACGGTTATTACTGTTGCCAAATTTTTGAGAATTGGCATGGTAACTAAATCTAGCTTAAATACCCCTTTATTTCTTAGTCCGCGCAGGCGGACTTCGTTTGTGTAGTAGCGATTTCAATCGCCGAATCATCTCTTAACAACTAATAACTAATAACTAATAACTAACAACTAACAACTAACAACTAACTTAAAATTCAAAATTTCCTCTTGCTTGTTGAGTTTGCTCAAGATTTTGTTGTAAAGCTTGCCAATCTTCCTGTTTAATGCTGTTAATTAATTCGTCGAGGTGTTCGCGGTAGGAGTTGAGCGATCGCAATAACTCCTTTTGGTTATACTTAGCCATCATCACTCCTAACTCAGGATTACCACCTCCCACCCGACTTGTATCGCGGAAACCCGAACTCGCCAACTGTTGTGCTAACCTGACAATATCAGGGTCAAATTCACTGGTACAAGCAGTAATTAGACTCGCACTGACCATTACAGGCAGGTGAGAAATCCAAGCAACTGCTCGGTCGTGGTCTTCTGGACGACACCGGTAAATTCGAGCTCGGAGCGATCGCGCAATCTCTTCTACCTTCTCCACTGCTAGCTTAGGCGTAGTCTGGGTAGGAGTAATTACATAAGGTCTGTCTACAAACAAATCTCGCACAGCAGCATCAATGCCACTTTCCGCCGTTCCCGCCATCGGATGTCCCCCGACAAAATTAGGCCAGAGTTCTGAGAGAGCCTGCACCACAGGCGCTTTTACTGAACCCACATCCGTTACAATGGCAGCAGAGGAAAGGTGGGGAACTAACTGTTCTACTGTGGATGCGATCGCACCTATTGGCGTACAAATAAAAATCACATCAGCGGTAGCCATTAAAGACAGACTCATGCTGGCATCATCTACAATTCCTTTAGCGATCGCTTTCTGACAGGTTTGTTCTCGCATCGATACCCCTAAAACTTGAAACCCAAGCGATCGCAAATCCCATGCCATCGACCCCCCAATCAAACCCAGTCCTACAATTCCAATATTCATGGGATATATTTTTAGTGAATATTTCTCCCAGTGCTCTCCCCTCCAGCAGTAGCTATAACGGGAGTCAACCGGGAGGTTTTAAATGAGAGTTGAAGAACTCCTAAAAAGATACGCCGCCGGAGAAAGAGACTTTTCTGAAGCCAATCTCAATGAGGCTAACCTCAGCGGAGTCAACCTCAGCGGCATCAACCTTAGCGGTGCAAATCTGAGTGTAGCCAACCTCAGCGGCGCAAATCTTTGCGGAGCAAACCTCACAGGAGCCAAACTGAATATTGCTCGACTCAGCGGGGCCCACCTCGGCGAAGCCAACTTAACCGACGCTGACCTCAACGTAGCCTACCTAGTTCGCGTTGACCTCAAAGGAGCCATACTGATCAGAGCCAAACTGATCAGAGCCGAACTGATTAGAGCCGAACTCAGCGGTGCAAACCTTAGCGGCGCAAACCTTAGCGGTGCAACTCTTACAGAAGCAACCCTCAGAAAAGCCGATCTTACCCAAGCCAACCTCCGAGGCGCACACCTCAGCGGAGCATCTTTAACAGAAGCTCTGCTCGTAGAAGCCAACTTCCAAGGAGCCGATCTCAGCCGCGCTGACCTCAGCCATGCTGACCTCCGAGGTTCAGAACTCAGACAAGCCAACCTCACCCAAGCCATCCTCAGTGGAGCCGACCTCAGCGGCGTAAATCTCCGCTGGGCAATCCTTAGCGGTTGCAATCTCCGATGGGCCGACCTCAGCGAAGCCAAATTGAGCGGAGCCGACCTCAGCAGAGCGGACTTATGCAATGCCAACTTACTTAACACCAGCCTCGTTCACGCCGACCTATCAAACGCCTATTTAATTAAAGCAGATTGGGTAGGAGCAGACTTGACAGGAGCCACTTTAACAGGAGCAAAACTGCACGCCGTATCGCGACTAGGTATCAAAACAGAAGGCATGACCTGCAAGTGGGTTGACCTCAGTCCCAATGGGGATCACAGCCAAATTTACTGGTTAACAGCCGGAGGAGTAGAGCAATTTTTTCACGAAACCTTACCCACAGTTAGGATTATAATTGACGCGCCTTTAGACCAAGCCGCTCATTTTGCCCTCGCTGCAACTTACTATCAAATTACTAAGCAATATCCCGGTCTAGCTCAACCGCCGAGTATAGAAGTCAGTTCTAGGCGTACAGTTATCGCCTTTAAAATGGACAGCGACGACCAATTATTTGGTACAGCTTACGTGGCGATTATTCCCTTTAATGATGCTGCTATTACCCAGAAAAATCTAATTGCCTTGATGAAAATGATTCAAGCTCACGATGCTGGAAATCTTTCTGTTAAAGAATCTAAGCACGTCCAGCAATTAAGTAAAGCGTTGAATCAAGCTATCAGCAAAGTTGACCAAATTAAAATATCAACTTCTTTTCCTAAGATTGGAGATAGTATTAATTTTTTCCAAATTCCTACACAGATGGTATTAATTAATTCCCGCGATCAGAGGCTTAGTGTTTATCATCATCCCGCCTTTGGAAAGCGATTAATTAAAAAACACAATCCGTCTAATTCTGCGGGAAGTAAGTTAGCTGAAGTCCCTAAAATGGCTATAACTCCTATTAGCGATATGGTTGATTTTATTAAAGGATTTCATAATGCGGATGTGTGAATTGTTAACTGTTAACTGTTAACTGTTAACTGGCTTAGAAGGTACTGCGCTTGGCCTACCATGCTCTTTACTTTTGATGAAAGTGAAATAAGTAAATCCACCTAATTAAACATAAGCTAAGGATAGCTAAAAAGCTGACTGTATAAACCTTCTTCCTTCTCTCCTAGATAACTAAATCCTTCTTCCTTCTACTTAGTTCTTCAACGTCCATATTTTTCGTCCTGAATCTATTGACACTTTAGCTATTATCTATTTTCAGGGGAGGGATTTTATCTGCGGTTAAAGTGACAACCTTTCCATCTTCCCAAATGCTAATAGATTCCCCTAACTTCCGGTGTCTTTCTATAGCCTTAGCGATCGCAGTTTTAACCCCAGCATCAATTTTTTGATGGAGTTCTGTTAGGGGAATTTGCGGTTTATTATCCGACGGTGATTTGATTCCAGATTGAGGGTTCATAAATAATCGCTTCTTGATTGTTACCCGATGCGGCAACTAATTGAGGTTCACTTCCAGTATTATCATAGAGTATCCAAGTATCGCAAAGAGGTAAATACAAATCTATTAAGTTTTTCCGTCCCCGTTCGTAGCGACGGCGGATAGTATCTTCAGGGATATTATGGCCGCCACTTTCTACCCGCCGCCTTACCCGTGCAATCGCTAATTCTGGACTTTGTAACCAAAAATAAATTAAATTGATTATATAACCTTTGGTTTTACATTCTCTTAAGAATCTGGCAAAGTTGCGAGCAGCTAGAGTAGTTTCAAAAGCAAAATCAGCCTCAGCTTTGACTAAGGTTTGTAGTCTTTCTAACATTAATCTTCCCGCTTGAATAGCCACAGATTCAGAGTTAAAGGGAGAAAGACCCGCCGCTATTTCGTCAGCATTGACATATTCAATAACTTCTAGGAAATAGGGTAGTATTTCCCTGGCAGCCGTAGTTTTCCCAGAACCGTTTGCACCACCAATTATGTACAAATGAGGCATTATTCAATGGAAATTATAGATTAATTTACTTTACAAACTAATTATAACTATATCGATATAATTTTAGCTTTTCAATATCTTTAAATTTTTAATTTTTAATTTTTAATTTTTAACTTTTAATTTTCTTCTGCTCCACATCGGTTAAAATAACGATCGGACAGAAATGAGGGATCGGTTGTTCCACCGTTTTTGGAATTATTGCGATCGGGGTGTCAGTCTCAATCTATTTTTGTGCATTTATGCGATCGCTCATGCCTATTCTGGTCAAAAACTTGGCACGATCGAGCATTGTTCTACCTAATTAATCAGGAAAAGAGAAAGGTATGGATGCTGAAGAGCTCCTAAAAAAATATGCCGCAGGAGAAAGAGACTTTACAGCCATCCTCTTGTGCGAGGCGAACCTCAGCAGAGTCAACCTCAGCGGCGCGAATTTCAGCGAAGCGATTTTGAGCCTCACCAACATGAGCGGAGCCAACCTCAGCGACGTTAACTTTAGGAAAGCCAAGCTCAACGTCGCCAGACTCAGCGGAGCCAACCTCAGCAGAGCCAATCTCAGCGGTGCTATCCTCAATGTGGCCAACTTAATTCGAGCCGACCTTAACTCCGCCGACCTCAGCGAAGCGACACTGATTAGAGCAGAGCTCATTCGAGCCGACATGAGCAACGCCTCCTTAAGCGGTGCGAACCTCAGTGAAGCAGACTTAAGAGAAGGCACCCTCAGACAAGCCAATCTAGAGCAAGCCGACCTCAGTGGCGCTCACCTCAGAGGCTCATCCCTAGTTTCTGCCAACTTAGAACGAGCTAACTTGCACAGAGCCGACCTGAACCGTGCCGACCTCCGAGGAGTCAATCTCAGCAACGCCGAACTCAGACAAGCCAACCTCTCTCAAGCCAACCTTAGCGGCGCAGATTTGAGAGGCGCTAACCTCAGATGGGCCGACTTAAATGGAGCCGACTTAACTGGCGCTGACTTAGACGAAGCGAGATTGAGCGGAGCCAACTTATACGGAGCCAATTTGAGCAGTGCCAATCTCTTAAATGCGATTCTAGTTCACGCAGATTTAACCCAAGCTAATTTAATTCGAGCAGATTGGGTAGGAGCAGACTTAACAGGGGCGGCTTTAACGGGAGCAAAACTTTATGGCGTATCCAGATTTGGCCTAAAAGCTGACGACATTACCTGCGATTGGGTTGACCTAAGTCCTAATGGCGATCGCAGCCAAGTCCAACGATTCACCCCCGAAGAATCCCACAAATTTTTTAATGCCACACCGCCTACCGTTCAGATTATCATTGATAGACCCTTAGAACCCGATGCTAACTTTGCCCTAGCCGCTACTTACCGTCAAATCGCGCAGCAATACGCAGGTTTGAGCCATCCACCGAGTATAGAAGTAAACCCCCGCCGAACGATTTTATCGTTTAGTATAGAAAATGACGAACAATTATTTTCTACTGGTTACGTTGGCATACTTCCCTTTAACGATGCAGCCTCCACTCAGAAAAATATCATTACAATACTCAGGATGCTGCAACCCCAAAATAGCAACAACCTGGGAGTCAGAGTCTCAAATCGGGTAGCGCAATTGAGCGTATCCCTAACTCAAACCATTAGAAAAATGGGAGAACTCAAAATTCAGCCAATTCTCCAAGAAAATGAAGCAGTATCCAGCTTTTTTAAAGCTCCTACTCAGACGGTACTTACAAATTCTAGCGCTCAGAGTTTGACGATCTACCACCATCCAGATTTTGGCAGGCATTTAATGGTTTTACCTGGTTTGAGCAAGAACTCTACTACCCCTTCAATTAAAGCTCAAAAGTTTACGATGCCTCCGATTAACATGGTAGTTGATTTTATCAAAAGTTTCCATCAGTTTAATGAGTAGTTAGCTTTGAGATTGCCCTACTTAGCAATTGATAGCAAAAATTAGAATTAACAAGGGAAAGCGAATGCAAGCGAAACAATGGTTTCAGCAATTCAACAACGTTATCAACGTCTTGCCAGTTGTAAAAAATTCCCATCTAAAATTAGTAAATACAGCGTAAAAGGTAGACATAATGGAAGCTGAGGAACTCCTGAAAAGATACGAACTTGTCAAGAAATATACAGAAGGAGAAAGAAATTTTACCGGAATCAACCTCAATGAAGCTAATTTGAGCCGAATCAACCTCAGCCAAGCAAATTTGAGTGAAGCCAGTTTATTTGTCACTAATCTTAGCGGCGCAAACTTGAACGAAGTTAATCTCAGTAACGCCAATCTTAATGTTGCGAGACTCAGCAGTTCCCATCTCGTGCGAGCAATCTTACAAGGAGCTACCCTCAACGTCGCCAACTTAGTCCGAGCCGACTTAAGCGAAGCACAATTAATGGGAGCAGCACTGATTAGAGGAGAGTTAATACGAGCCGAACTAAGTAAAGCTAACTTTAGCAAAGCTAACCTCACAGGAGCCGATTTAAGAGAGGCAAAACTCACAGAAGTTAACTTCAGCGAAGCAAACCTCAGCGGCGCAAATCTTAGAGGAGCATCAGGAACAGCAGCTAACTTTGAATTAGCAAACTTGCATGGAGCTGACCTCTCTAAGGCTGATTTAAATGGGGCCGATTTTAGTGGTACAGACCTCAGACAAGCAAACTTATGTCAGGTAAATTTAAGCGGAGCAAATTTGAGCGGAGCTAATCTCCGCTGGGCCGATCTTAGTGGAGCAAATCTGCGCGGAGCCGATCTCAATGAAGCAAAATTAAGCGGGGCAAATCTCTACGGAGCTAATCTTAGCAATGCTAATTTAACTAATGCTAGTTTGGTTCACGCTGATTTAACTTTAGCGAATTTGAACGGCGCGGATTGGGTTGGTGCTGACTTGTCAGGATCGACTTTAAGCGGGGCGAAACTTTACGATGTCCCCCGGTTTGGTATTAAAGCAGAAGAAGTTACTTGCGAGTGGGTCGATCTTAGTTCTAACGGAGATAACAGTCAGGTTTACCGTTTTGGATCGCCAGAAGAATCAAAAAAGTTTTTTACCCACAAGCCACCTACGGTTAAAATTATTGTCGATGCCGCTTTAGAACACGAGGCTAATCGCGTTTTAGCAGGTCTTTATCAGGAAATAGCTGAGCATTATGCCGTGCTCTCCCGTCCTCCGAGTATTGAAGTTGGCTACCGCAAAACTACTCTAACGTTTATAATAGATAGCGATGAGCATTTATTGCCAGTTGGTTGCATTGCAATTCTGCCGTTTTATGATGCTGTCTTAACTCAAAAGAATGTGATTTTCTTAGCAAGAAATCTGCAATTACAAAATATAGATAAAAAACGGATAGTACAGTTATGTACGGCAATGAATGAAGGGATTAATAAAGTAAGCGAGTTGAAAAAAATTATGCCAGCCCTGAATGGCGAATCAAAGATTAAATTTTTTCAATCTCCTACTCAGACTATTTTGAAAAATTCTAGCGAACAAACTTTGACAGTGCAGTTCAACCAAAATTTTGGTAAAAGATTTCTCACGGCTCATGCTAATAAATACACTTTGCCCAGCGGTAATAAATTTAGTGATTTTATAGAGAGTTTTTATTATCTTAATTAATTAAGAAAGAACTTCGATCGCTGATGTAACGCCGCCCTCTGGACGGTAAGGATACCTTGGGACTAATGTTAGTAAATTTTTAATTTTTAATTTTATGAATGAGGTAGAAGTCCATAATTCGCTCTTATATTTCCTGCGATCGCACTCCGAGCCTCGCTGGCCGCATCATTTGACAATGGGACGGCTAGTAGCGCGAGCATTGCGACTGGGGCGCAGCGCTCTGATCCAGACAGGCTTCTCCCCAAGCGATCGCTATCAGCGGTATCGAGTCAGCTATTTGATGCCCCTGTTGATGTGGCCAAAACCTGCTGTTTTGGTAGCATCCGCATCCCTACAACAACACTTGTTGAAGGTGGAAATTCCCCGCTTACAACAATGGCTTCAAACCAAGAAGCCAATTCATACCTACCCCTGTCCTCCAGATTTTGAAGGGCTACTCTTGATAGAACCCAAATCTTGGCTAGAAGACCGTTTAAGAGCCGAGAAGCGATTGCCAAACGGTATCCCGACAGTGATTGACGGTGCTGACGACTTAGAAGCGTGGACTCGCGATCGCTTGACGGTTTGTCTGGAACCGGGAGACTGGAATCAATTAATGCAGCAATACCCTCATCAATCTGAACTGATTCGGGATACGCGGGTGCAGCTCACACGGGCCCTATTCCAACACCCAGTTAACCCTTACAAGTGCTGTTTGCTGGAAGTCGCAGAGCAAGATATCGTAAACCGTCTCTATCAGGAGATTTGGGGAGCAGAGGGGCAGGGGAGCGGGGGAGCAGGGGGGCAGGGGGGCAGAGGAGATGGGGGAGATGAGGGAGATGGGGGAGATGAGGGAGATGGGGGAGATGGGGGAGATGAGGGAGATGGGGGAGATGGGGGAGATGAGGAAGTTAAATCGAACCTATCCTCCCCATCCTCCCCATCCTCCCCATCTCCCCCGCTCCCCCGCTCCCCCGCTCCCCATCTCCCCCGCTCCCCCGCTCCCCATCCTTGGAGCAATTTCTGGCAGGGGTGGCAAAGTGATAATCAACTTAGATGGGCCGAAATTTCGCGATCGCAAGGCTCATTTTCTCTATATTGCACTCCCGTTGATGTTGCTGGGGCATTGAGCAAAATCTGGTTAAAGCAACCCGTAGTTTTAGTTGGCGGGGCCTTGGATTTAGACCCAAAGGCTCTGATTTATCGGCAAGCAGTAGGACTTCCAGACATTACCTGCGTCAAATTTTCACCCGATCGCCATAGCGAGCTAATTCAACTTTACGTTCCCGATCGGCTACCCATGCCCAATACACCGCAATTTCAGGGTGCTGTGATTCAGGAAATCCGCACAATGCTGTGCATGAGCGCGTCGGTTCCGGGGTTAGCGGTATTGCTGATTGGAGATGTACCCCTTAAGGCTCAGGTGGGTGCGATTTTTGCTTCTGAGTTTGGTTCTAGGGTGCAGGTGGAAAAAACCGATTTGGATGAGAACGGGATTTTGGTAACAGGGTGGGAATTTTGGCGGGAACATCAGGGGAAATTGCCTGTTCCCTATATGCTGGCGATCGCAACTTTGCCTTTACCTTCCTTGGAAAATCCCCTAGTAGCGGCGCGAGTAGCTTACTACAAAGAACAGCGGAAAGATTGGTTTCGCCAATATCTATTACCAGAGGCTTTAAATGAGTTGCAGAGGGCGATCGCGCCTGTGCGGGAACGTCAGGGGGTGGTTGCTCTTTTTGATAGTCGCGTACTCCATCGTAGCTATGGCAATCAAGTTTTAGCTGCCCTGAGCCCCTTAGCTCGAATTGACTATTTAGATACTACTTGGCTAACTCAAGCTTAAGAAGACTTTTGATTTTCTTAACTAAAACGAGATGTAGATTAATAGTTTAAATTATAAACACTCCCCGATAGCTCAGAAAACTGACCATGAATAGAGCTTCGCGCACCATCTTAATTGTCGATGAGTCTTCTGGAGATCGAGAACTCTATAGGCGCTATCTACTGCGCGATCGCGAGTATGACTACACCATCCTGGAAGCAGGGATGGGGCAACAAGGGTTAGACCTCTGGCAGCAACAACAACTAGATGCTGTTTTGCTTAATTATCGCTTGCCCGACTTGGATGGAATTGACTTTCTAAGTAAGCTACAACCATCCAAACAAGGGTTAGGTCTGCCTGTAATTGTGATGACTAGACAAGGGAATGAAGCGATCGCCATTCAAGCAATGAAAGCAGGCGCACAAGATTATCTGATTAAGGAGCAAATGACTGAGGAAGGGTTACATCTGGCAGTCAATAGAGCAATTGAAGCAGTACAGCTACGTACCCAACTGCAACAGCGGATCGATCGAGAACACCTAGTCGCACAGATTACCCAGCAAATTTCCCAATCGCTCGATTTAGACCAAATTCTGCAAACAACGGTGACAGAAGTGCGAGAATTTCTGCACGCCGATCGCGTCCTAGTTTTGCGATTGGAACCAGATGGCAACGGGAAGGTAATTGCAGAATCGGTGAGGGAACAATGGCGATCGCTACTCTCCTCCACTATTTACGATCCCTGCCTTGCTGAAAACTACGTTAGACAAAATCAAACGGAACCTATAAACTACGATTCTGCTTTTGTCAAAAATCATGTCAAACGCTATCGTCAAGGTGATGTAACAGCAATATCTGATATTCAGGATGGCAGTATTGAACCCTGCCACTTTGAATTATTGGCTCAGTTTCAAGTCAAGGCTAATCTGGTTGTGCCGATCCTGCACGACGAGCAGTTTTGGGGATTGCTGATTGCTCATCACTGTCTCGCCCCGCGATCGTGGCAGCCTTTAGAGATTGAATTGCTTAAAGAATTGACAATCCAGGTGGGTATCGCCCTACGGCAGGCAGAACTTTATCAGCAAGCAAAGCATGAATTAGCGGAACGCCAGCAGGTAGAAGCAGCACTACGGGAGAGCGAAGAACGCCTACAACTGGCACTGAAAGCCTCTCGCATGGGAACGTGGAACTGGAATCTCCAGACGGGAAAAATTACCTGGTCAGATAATCTCGAAGCCTTATTTGGACTGGAACCAGGAGAGTTTGACGGCTCCTTCGAGATGTTTGTGGCTCGGCTGCATCCCGACGATCGCGATCGCGTGGTAGGAGCAGTAGATCGGGCGATCTCGACTGGGGAAAACTATGATATTGAATTTCGGATAGTCTACCCCAACGGCACTATGCGGTGGACAATGAGCCAGGGCAAGGTGCTTTATGACCAAAATGGGCAGCCGATGGAGATGACTGGCATCGATCTCGATATCACAGAGCGCAAACGATCGGCCGCAGCTTTGTATGCCAGTGAGGATCGCTTCCGTCAGTTGGCCGAGAATATTAATGCGGTGTTCTGGATCAAAGAGATACCCGAAAACCAAGTTTCTTATGTTAGTCCTGCCTATCAACACCTGTGGGGATTGAATCCACAAGAATTATATAAAGATCAACAGGTATGGGTCGATCGTATTTATCCAGAAGATCGTGAAGAGGTTAACAGAGCATTTCAAGAAAAAGCAGCCGCAGGAAAATTTGATGAAGAATACCGCATTGTCTTAGCAGATGGCAATATTCGCTGGGTTCGCGATCGCTGCTTTCCGCTGCACGATGAGACAGGAGAAATTTATCGGTTTACAGGCATTGCCGAAGATATCACCGATCGCAAACATTCTGAACAAGCTCTGCGAGAAAGTGAAGAACGCTTCCGCACGTCGGTTGACAATATGCTGGACTGCTTTGGAATCTACAGTGCTATGCGGAACGAGCAGGGTCAGATTGTCGATTTTCGGATTGAATATGTCAATAATGCTGCCTTTCTAAATAATCAAATGACTGGTGAGGAACAGATTGGGCGCGGGTTGTGTGAGTTACTGCCCAACCATCGCGAGAGTGGCTTGTTTGATGAGTATTGTCAGGTGGTAGAAACGGGGCAGTCGCTCGTCAAAGACAGCCTGGTTTATGAGGATGAATACGGACAACAACGCTTAGTTCGAGCGTTTGATATCCGCATTGCCAAACTAGGCGATGGCTTTGTTGCCACTTGGCGAGATATCACCGATCGCAAACAAACCGAAGTAGAACTTCAGGAAGGACGGACACAACTGCAACAGCAATTAGCTGAAATTGAAGCCATTTATCAAAACGCTCCCATTGGTTTAGCTATCTTAGATACCGATCTGCGGTTTGTCCGAATTAATCAGCGACTAGCGGAGATTAATGGTTATTCCGTTGAAGCTCATCTTGGTTGCACAATTCGTGAGTTGCTGCCGGATCTTGCTGATGCTGCTGAGGGAATCCTGCGTCCTATTCTAGAAACCGGAGAACCCCTGCTCAATGTGGAAATCCGGGGGGAAACTCCAGCGCGGCCCGGTGTGCCCCGCATCTGGTTAGAACACTTTTTGCCCCTCAAGCATAACGATCGCATCATTGGCATCAGCACAGTATGCGAAGAGATTACTGAGCGAATACAGACAGAACTCCTCTTACGGGAAAGCGAAGAGCGCTATCGTACCTTATTTGAGTCGATGAATGAAGGCTTTTGCGTCATCGAAATGCTGTTTGACGAACGCGACAGGCCCATTGATTACCACTTGCTAGAAATTAATCCGGTATTTGAGCAACAAACGGGACTCAAACAAGCGCAGGGTAAAACGGTGCGTCAGATCGTTCCGAATCTGGAAAATCATTGGTTTGAGATTTACGGCGACATCGCACTCACAGGGAAACCTGCCCGCTTTGAAAATGGCTCCCAAGCAATGAACCGATGGTTTGAGGTTTCCGCCTTCCGGGTTGGGAAGCCAGAAAGCCGTAGAGTTGCCATCCTGTTCAAAGATATTAGCGATCGCAAACAGGTGGAGGCAGCATTACGCCAAAGCGAGGAACGCTATCGGTGTTTGGCAGAATTAATTCCACAATTGGTCTGGACAGCTAACGCCGAAGGAGCGTTACTGGATGTTAATCAACGCTGGTCTAACTTCACGGGGTTAACGCTGGAACAAGTTCACATAAATGGATGGGAACAGGTTGTCCATTCGGAAGATTTACCCGCTTTGTTTCAAGCTTGGACGGAGGCGGTACAACAGGGCAGTTCCTATCAAGCTGAAGGTCGGATGCGGCGAGCAGATGGCGTGTATCGCTGGCACCTACACCAAGCAATTGGGCAAAAGAATGAGCAAGGTCAAATTGTTAAATGGTTTGGTACTGCCACTGATATCGAAGCGCAAAAACAATTAGAAGTAGAGCGCGATCGCCTATTGCAGTTAGAGCAAACCGCACGGGAAGCCGCAGAACGCGCTAACCGCATCAAAGATGAGTTTTTAGCAATTTTGTCTCACGAGCTGCGATCGCCCCTCAATCCCATTCTGGGCTGGACAAAACTGCTACAAACTCGCAAATTCAATGAAATCAAAACTGCTGAAGCCTTAGCTACTATTGAACGCAATGCTAAATTACAGTGCCAACTGATTGATGACTTGCTGGATGTTGCTAAAATTCTGCGCGGTAAACTCAGTATAGATACTACTCCAGTCAATCTGGTATTTGTCATTGAATCTGCGATCGATACAGTCAGAACAGCAGCAGTTTCCAAATCAATTCTGTTACATCCGGTACTGCCAAATATTGGGCAAGTTGCTGGGGATTCTACCCGCCTTCAGCAAATAGTTTGGAACTTACTGTCTAACGCCATCAAATTTACCCCCAACGGAGGACGGGTAGACATCCGAATAGAGCGAGTTAAAGATAGCGCCCATATTATTGTGAGCGACACGGGCAAAGGCATTAACCCTGCTTTTCTCCCATATATTTTTGAGTCGTTTCGCCAGGAAGATGTTTCAATTACTCGCAAGTATGGGGGATTGGGGTTGGGATTAGCGATCGTCCGAAATTTGGTTGAGGCCCATGGAGGAACTATCTCTGCCGATAGTCCGGGTGAAGGATTGGGAGCTACGTTTACTGTCAGATTGCCATTGTTAAATCTTGCACCAGAATCGAATCAGACCAACAAATTATTCGAGCAAGAACCTGACTTGACTGGAATTCGAGTCTTGACTGTTGACGATGACCTGGATGCCCGTGAGTTACTGACGGTAATCCTCAGAGAATACGGATCGCAGGTGATGAGCGTTTCATCTGCTGCGGAAGTTTTTACGGCTTTGGAATCCTTTCAACCCGATATTTTAATCAGTGATATCGGTATGCCAGAAATTGATGGGTACACACTCCTGCAACTGGTGCGAACTCTATCTCCTGAAAAAGGTGGGCAGATTCCCGCGATCGCGCTGACTGCCTATGCTGGAGAGGTAGACCAACAGCGTGCTTTAACCGTTGGATTTCAACGGCATATTACAAAACCCCTTGAGCCAAACCAATTAGCTCAAGCTGTGGTAACGCTTATGAGGGCTAATTAATTTCTCTTTTCCCCCTTCCCATATAATGTAATTTCAGTTGAAATCTAAAATTACCCTACAAAGATTATGGGCGAATCCAAACGTCGTAAAGAAGCTCTCAAAGACGAATACGGCAAAGAACAACCAATTCTTTCCTGGCTACCAATCACAAAAAGCCAAAGTGAAAGTTTTATCAAGTGGACGACTAGAGGAACCTGGCTCGGCATTGGCCTGTTGATTGCCTGGTGGCTGGCAGTGCGATTAGTGGGCCCATCTTTCGGCTGGTGGGAAGTCAACTGACAAACCTCTCTCTCTCCTCCTTCTGGCTTACTCTGCGACAGTTCAAAGAGATTTATAGCCGCTATTAGATATTTGTATCTCTAGGATTTCCCCGGCCCTGTCAACCTCGCTCAGGAACAAGATATTTGTCTCTTTAGTCCCTGAAGCTAAAGGGATTCAGTAAATGTTGCTGTTGATACTTTGCTGAGATTGTTAGTCAGTTAACCTAAGACAACCAAGCTGAAGGAGTTATTACCCAGATGATTTATTCAGCATAGTGAAGTTATAGTAAGCATACACCTAAACCCAATTCTTAAGAAAAAATAAAATTGGGTATTAAAATTAAGGTGTGGTGATAGGAGGACAACTGTGTTTCTGAGACTTGCAGAGCAACACCGCAAATTCGTTCAAGACTTGGTGATGAACCTTCAAGCCTTGGCGATCGTGCTGGAGAAGCGAGGGTATTTGGCATCCTGCTACACTTGTGGGGGTCAAATGAACAGCGCCTCGTTTATGGTCAGCTTGGCGGACAATCACCTAATTCGGTTTTTAGTATCGGATTATGGGATTACTTGGACAGAGATGCGGGATGACCGCGAATTAATGAAGCTGGAGGGTGCTGAAGCCATCAGCCAGCTACAGGAACTAGCAAACCTGGTGAAGTACCAAATCCAACCCTCAGAAGCTGTCCCAAAGGCGGCCCAGCGAGTTTAGCCAGTGGGAGGTCAAGGGGTTGGAAGTTTTGCACAGGAGTAGCATTCCCGATCGCAGTAGGATTGGAAGCCCAAAATGTTAGTCTAGAGATGGACGATAAAGACATTAAACATTGGGTAGCCCAGCCTGCTGCGATCGCTGTGAGTGTCTGGGCTGCCTAGTATTGGATTAACTTGCAGGCTATGACGCTTTTACAGTCTAATTGGGAACATTTTTTTGTTGAAACGAATAACATCCGCTTGCACTGCGTTACCCAAGGCCAGGGGGAGCTAGTTTTACTCCTTCACGGGTTTCCAGAGTTCTGGTATTCTTGGCGCTATCAAATTCCGGCCTTAGCCCGTCATTTCAAAGTTGTAGTACCAGATTTACGGGGCTACAACGATTCTGACAAACCTGAGAGCGGCTATGATTTAGATACTCTGTGCGCTGATATTCGGGGTTTAATTGACCGTTTGGGGTATGTAAGAGCTCACGTAGTCGGTCACGATTGGGGAGGAACGATCGCCTGGCACTTAGCTCAAAAGTTTCCCCACTATCTCAATCGCTTAGCAATTTTAAACGCGCCACACCCTCAGCGTTTTGTCCAAGAAATTGCCAGCAACCTAGATCAATTCCGCCGTAGTTGGTATGTTTTTGCTTTCCAGGTTCCCGGTATCCCAGAGTGGATCATCCAGCAAAACTTAAAAGATTTTGTCAAAGCTGCCCTGCAAGGTCAAGCAATTCGTAAAGGTGCTTTTAGCGCTGAAGAAACTAAGATTTATCAGGCCGCTTTAGAAAAGCCTGGAGTTTTGGGGGCTGCCCTCAATTATTATCGGCAATTATTTAATCATTTGGCCTGGAATTGGGGTCAGAAGCCTGAGCTAGTAACTGCGCCAACTTTGGTACTGTGGGGCGAAGATGACGCTTTTTTGAGTAAAAAGCTCACGGAAGGATTAGACCGGTTGATTGCGGCTCCCTTTCAGCTAAAATTAGTTCCCCACTGCGGGCACTGGATTCAACAGGAAGCACCCCAAACTGTAAATCGGGAATTACTTAATTTTCTGCGGGATGCCCCTGTGTCTTTGGCGACGACTTAGATTATCCTGCGATCGGTATAGCTAGGGTGGGCGTTGACACAATTTATCTTGTTATCTTGTGTCAACGCCCAATATCCGCCCAGCTACAATTTAAACTTCTTCTACATCTTCTGCCTCTTCACTATCTTCTGCATCAATAGGAGCAACGGAGTTAGCCGAAACAACGGCTCCGCTGGCTAGTTTTTGGCGCACTAACTGCTCAATTTGAGTTTTAAACTCAGGATTTTCGTCAGTATATTTAATCGTCGTTTCCCGACCTTGACCGATGTTGTCGCCATTGTAACTGTACCAAGAACCTTTTTTGGTAATGATTCCAGTTTCTTCTGCCAAGTCAACTAGACAGCCTGTAGTCGAAATACCTTTGCCAAATACGATGTCAAATTCAGCAATACGGAAGGGAGGAGCAACTTTATTTTTGGCGACTTTGACTTTAACGCGGTTGCCATACTCTTCTGTGCCTTTCTTGAGGCTTTGAATGCGACGGATATCAAGTCGCACGCTGGCATAGAATTTGAGAGCGTTACCGCCCGTTGTGGTTTCTGGGTTGCCGTAGGTGACACCGATTTTCTGCCGTAACTGGTTGAGGAAAATGACAGTACAGCCAGATTTACCAATATTACCAGTGATTTTGCGGAGCGCTTGGCTCATTAGCCGAGCTTGCAAACCCATGTGAGAGTCGCCCATGTCGCCTTCGATTTCAGCGCGAGGTACGAGGGCGGCTACGGAGTCAACGACAACTATATCAACGGCGACGGAACGGACGAGTTGATCGACAATTTCCAGGGCCATCTCCCCAGTGTCGGGTTGGGAAACTAGGAGATTGACAATATCAACGCCGAGGACTGAGGCGTAACTGGGGTCGAGGGCGTGTTCGGCATCAACGAAGGCGGCGATACCTCCTGATTTTTGCACTTCTGCGATCGCGTGTAGCGCTAGCGTGGTTTTACCTGAACTTTCTGGGCCATAGATTTCAATGACTCGACCTTTAGGCAATCCGCCGCCCAAGGCGATGTCTAGTGTCAAGGCCCCACTGGGAATAGTCTCTACCCTCATCCGGGTAGCATCTCCCAGGCGGACGATCGCTCCTTTGCCAAAGCTGCGCTCGATTTGATTGAGCACTAGGTTCAGGGCTTTTTGCTTTTCGGGGTTATCACCAATTTTTATAGCCATTTGCTTTCTAACTTACAGTAGAGGGCGGTGGTGCAGAGAGGGCAGAGTTACTACCATGACAAATGGTATGGTAGCAGTTATTTTAGTCTGTCGGGGGGGGCTAATATCTATATTCAAGAATGTTCTCGATATCGGCTGGTTTTGCCTGCTGTGTTTATGGCTTGGCGGCTAGTGAAACACTGATTTTCCCTTCAGACTCTTTAAAGTTTTATATCATACTTTGATTTTTTTGTCAACTTCTACTTCTCAGGGGATACATGAACCCCTAGATAGGCTATTAAGGTGAGTGATGCCTAAGTCCTGTGCTTGCTATCGATCGCTTTCATAAAATTCTGACAAAATGCCTATAATTTCGTTGTTTTTAATGTCTTCTCGGTCAGATTTTGAGTAAATAGTTAATAAAATGACTCTGGTTGCTGACTTAACTTGATAAATCAGTCGATAGCCGGAACTTTTCCCTTTTTGGATGTTGGTATTTTTGACTCTTGCCTTCAAGATGACATAATCTTCACCCATGCCGGAAATGCGGTTTCCGACAAAATCTCCCACTTGTATTTGCTCGATAATTGGCTGAATATCAGCACGGATATTGCGATATCTCTTTGACAAAGCATATAAACCTTTTTCAAATTCATCGGAAAACCGGATAGAAATTGGATCGGATTCATTCGTCATCGATTCCATCCCACATTTCAGAAAGAGGTCTGGTGCGTCCTTCTTTAGCTTCCTGCAAGGCTGTCCTGAGACTAGCTTTGATTTCTTCTATAGGAGTATCGTCAGGATCATTTTCGAGTTCTTCTGTAGCTTCTGAGAATAGTACAATAATTCGCACTCGACTGGGGGTTTCTCCCTCTATGGGTTGGTCGAGAGACACTTGACCTTTTTCATCAATTGTTCCTGTTACTTCAATAGCTCTCATTTGTTTCATCTTAATTTCAGTTGGATTTAGCATAACACACCTTTGGTAATTGGTAATTGGTAATTGGTAATTGGTAATTGGTAATTGGTAATTGGGATACACAGATTTTACAGATTCCTCTGATTTCACCGACTAAATAATCATTCCTCTAAAATCCGTGTAATCCGTGTAATCGGTAAAATCCGTGTTCATGATTGGTAATAGCTAATAGCTAATCCTACCCATCTTCCCCATCTCAACTATCTTCCCATCTTCCCCATCTTCCCCATCATCCGCTCCCTTCTAATCAACAACTAAAAGCTGTACAACTCGATTTAATTCTACCGAATGAGAAGCTTTAAATAAAATGCGATCGCCAGCTTTTACAAACTCTTGCAAACGCTTCGCCATCATCTCCCGTGCATCAACTTGGGTGATATCTCCTAGTTCCACAAAAGGCAAACCAGCCGCACCAGTTGCAATTGCTGAAGCTTCTTCAAAATCTGCCAAGATAAATAAAGCATCCAGATTTAATTCCCGTGCCTTCTCGCCTACTTGTCTGTGAAACTCAAGCGATCGCTCTCCCAACTCCTTCATCGTACCTAACACTGCTATATGCCGCTTTCCGGGAGTATCTGCTAATAACTTCAAAGCCGCAATCATCGATTCTAAACCTGCATTGTAAGTCTCATCTAGAATGACAATATCATTAGCTAACTCGTAGCGTTTCGCCCTTCCTGACGGTAAGTCCACTGACAAACCGCCTTTTAAAGGTTCCCAACTTACACCTAGAACCTTTGCCACTGCTAAAGCTGCTAAATAATTTACCGCATTATGACGACCTGGCAAGGGTAAAGGTAAGTTAATACTATCAATAGATATTGTTCGATCGTCAATCAATTCAGGGCATAAATTGCCCTTTTCTAAGCCGTAAGCCAGAGTTTCTCCTTGCCAAACTTTGGCAGCAGTTGCCATTAATAGAGCGTTGTCACTGTTTAGAATCGCGATGCTATCATTGGGCATTTCAGCCAATAACTCGCATTTGGCTTGTGCGATCGCCTCTCTGGAACCCAGCCGCCCAATATGGGCTGTACCCACATTCGTAATTACTGCAATCGTTGGTCGCGCAATTTGAGTTAAAAATGCAATTTCTCCAGAGGCACGCATTCCCATTTCAATGACAGCATAGTGATGGGACTCTGACAGTTCTAATAGAGTTTTTGGTACTCCGATTTCATTGTTATAATTTAATTGAGTTTTGAGGACATTTCCCTTGGTTGTCAAAACCGCTGCAATTAATTCTTTTGTAGTAGTTTTGCCCACAGAACCAGTGACGGCAATTACTGGAATATTAAATTGGTCGCGCCACCAACGAGCGATCGCCTGATAAGCTTTTAAAGTATCCTCAACTCGTAATAGTGGCAGATCTAAACCCTCGCTTTCCCAACTGCGATCGACAACAGCCGCGATCGCACCCAATTCCAACGCCTTAGCCACAAATTTGTGGCCGTCAAAATTTTCTCCCCGCAAAGCTACGAACACTTCACCGCCTTTGAGATTCCGTGTATCTGTCGCGATCCCCGTTGCGATCGCACGATCTGACTGTACAGGCGGTGCAACAGCCAAAATTTCAGCTAATTGGGCGGGGGTTACGCAACAAACCATACTACCAACACTCACACTTCAAAATTATTTAGCTTAACTATTCTAAGACAATAGAAGCCACAAGTTATAAATTATTAGTTGAGAATGAAAAGATTTAGGCAACACTAATCATTTAGATCGTCCAAAGGAAGAATTTTCCCTAACTTATAAAAGTCCTAAGTCCTACTTTTGATAATCCGCCGATCGTCGTACCTCTGATTCCTCAGTGTAGGGATTGCACTGACTCATTTATTTATTCTCTATCCGTGTATGTACTTAGCATCTTCAAAAAACTCAATCGGGTAGTAGCTGCGATCGCGATTGAAAACCCTAATTTTAGGTCTCAAAAAGGCTGTAGCATCCCCTCTAAGGTCTTGACCCCCTCATCCCGTCACCTAAAGCGAAGATTTACGCAAGGTTTATCCAAACTTTACAAATTTTAGAGTAATTTTTAAGCCTACTACTTGAAAGTAGCAAGCACTTCGTGTAATCTTTAATTTAGGACTTAGTTGAAAGTTGAAAAAATAATAATTAACTTAACCTAAGATCGAGCGCCCAGCAATCCCAAAGCAGATAGCGCTAAAAAATTCTAGCTAAGCGAGGGAAGGTGACTTCAAGTGAACAATACTTTAAAAGAGGGTTACAACCGAGAAAGCCATCCAGAAGAGCAGCTACTCTACAACCACTGGCTAGACCAAGTGCAGCTAGAGCAACCACCGGAGCTCATAGAGCGCTTTCGTAGTTTATTTATTGAAGGTACGGGATATCCCGATCCCGAAATAGCGGCGGCTCTTGAAAAGCTGATCGCCTCTAAAAATTCTGGAGAGGAATTTAAATTTATCCTCAACCGTTGCTGTCATATCCTGATTAATCGCTGGCAGACATATCCTGCCAAGCATACAGCCATCCCCGAATTAATCGGTCTATTTGAATGTATCCCTTATAACCCAGCCGCAAAGTATTTACGCAACCGCACCAAAATAGGGCTACCTGAATTAGTCAAACAATTCACTCAAACTGAACAGTACGTCACCCTACAACGCTTGGCAAAAGTGATGAGCCAAAGCCGAGAAGCAAACAGCAGCAGCAACAGCAAC
Source organism: Kamptonema formosum PCC 6407 (assembly GCF_000332155.1). Classification (GTDB taxonomy): domain Bacteria; phylum Cyanobacteriota; class Cyanobacteriia; order Cyanobacteriales; family Microcoleaceae; genus Kamptonema; species Kamptonema formosum. The sequence goes on from NZ_KB235898.1 coordinate 492,909, forward strand.
ACAGCCCAAACCAAGCCTTTAGGAACATTAATTCCTCGATATCCATACTTATATAAACACTGTCTGCTCAGTGAAGGAAGCCCCTACGAACACCAGAAAACCATCAAAAAAATTCAAACTGAAAATCAGCGTAAATTTGAAATCGATCTCTCCCAATATGTAGCTCACGCAGTGAGAAAATCCCAAATAGCTCGGAGAGAAACTTCAGTATCTTTCGGGAGAATTATACAACCGATAAAAAACCCCACTCTTTTGAACGATGGCGAACTCTTTTTTGCCCTCAAACAATTTATTGGCAAAGTCGAAGGAGCCGACAGCTATCGGAATTTTGCCCACCGCTTTCTCAGCAATACCAATTACAACCAATCTTATCGCAGTTTTAAAGATGACTTATACGAATACCTGATTACCACCACCAATGACTCAACCTATGGCAAGCAGCAATTTAACGAAAAACTCTATAAGCAACTAAGAAACACCTTTCCCCAATGCGACTCCCAAAAATTCACTGACTTCTTAATGATCAGAACTTGCAGCCAAATGTTGAACTTTCTAGTAGTGGAAAGTCCTCAGCGGCCCAATCACTTTGTATTTATAGACCTAATTTCTAACGTGGGTGCAACCCAAACAACCGGCCTCCTGCTCAAAATTGTGCTGATTTGCCGTCAAGTCAAACCCTATCTAGAAAAGCGGTTTGCAATTCTATTCAATCACTACGAATCCACAGCACGAGAAGGAGTTCTCTGGTTAGTCAAAGGTCTAGAAAATCTAAACTTAGCTCTGAGTACCAACTTTGGCTCAGTTGACCTCTCTTACCTCCGCTAGGAATAATGAGGGGTCAAGTAGGGGATAAAACCCACGAGCGATCGGCAATTTTATGTTAAAGTATCAGTTATGAATCAAATTCAGTTGTAGGCTTTGTTTACTGCTACAGAATTCTCAAAAAAAGCCCCCTTTTCTGTATCAACAGGCATTTCTCCAACACTGAATCTTTACATAATTTAATGTCGGGAGGAATTATATGTCGCTCTATGTAGGTAATCTTTCCTACCAAGTTACCCAAGAAGACATCATTACCGTCTTTGCCGAATACGGAACTGTCAAGCGCGTACACTTGCCTACAGACCGTGAAACTGGTCGTCCGCGAGGGTTTGGTTTTGTAGAAATGGCAACCGATGCAGAAGAAGAAGCAGCTATTACAGCTCTCGACGGAGCAGAATGGATGGGACGCGAGCTGAAAGTGAACAAAGCCAAACCCCGCGAAGAAGGAGGAGATAGAGGTGGCGGCAATCGCAGCGGTAACGGCGGCAAATCTTCTAGAGCAGGGGGAGGACGCTATTAATTTAGAAACATTAGGATTTAAAATTTAAAATTAAGGCAAAACGGCAAAACGTAAAATAATGCCCCAAATTTTTACTGCCACCTAAGCCCACTGTCCCCCACGAATATCGAGCTCGGCACTCTGCATAAGAGCTGCGGTCAAAATAGCTAGGGGATAAAGTTGGTAGTAAATCTTGAAAACATCCTTAGTATCGTGTAATCTAGAGTTGTGGGATGGATACACAAACTTAAGTTTGGGAAGCAAATTCCTAACCATTTTAAAAGATATAGGGAGATTCCGCGCAACCAAGGAGAGATCGACCCTAAACGCTTGTTGTTGCTGTTGTAATACTAAGATAGCAGCTCATCTTTTTAAGGCCAAAGAATCGCGACCAAGAACCCCAGTAATCTAGTAATAGGGATATTTAGAGCCAAATCTCTAAAAAATTCCATACCCTGTAGGGGTAGAAGTGTCAAAATTCGATAGCCTAGTAATTGCATAATCTTTAATTGGGAATTACAAGGAAGTAGGAAGAATGACTCAAGTGCTACTCGGCGAGAATGAAAGAATTGAATCAGCCTTGCGCCGATTCAAGCGTCAAGTCTCTAGTGCAGGGATTTTGGCGGATGTCAAAAAGCGCCGACACTTTGAAACTCCGCTGGAAAAGCGCAAGCGCAAAGCAATTGCGCGACGACGCGACAGACGTTTCCGCTAAGGGGATTATTCCCTGACTTACATTGCGGGAGCCGTCATGTTCCGATCGTATTAACTGCAAAGTGTGGCATCCGCCCATTTAATTTCCGCAGTTATAAATTAGTAAAGGCGGTCTTTGCGGTTAAGGCAAAGTCCGCTTTTAAATTGTTAATTGTTAACTGTTAACTGTTAATTGTTAACTGTTAATTGTTAATTGTTAAGAACCTATTTATAGCAACCGCCAAAGTGGTTAGGACATTCTAAATTACTGAAAGCTAAATTTATTCCCTTCTTTCCCTTCTTTCCCTAGTCCCTAGCCCCTAGCCCCTAGCCCCTAGATATATTAATGGAAATCGATAAAGAACTGGATAACACCATTTTAAACTTTGCAGATATTCAGTCCGAACTGAACTTGCGGCACGCAAGAGAAGCTCTGCGAGACATAGTAGAAAATATGGACTTGACACCCCAAGAACGTAGCGGACTCGAACCCGCAATTGGGGGGCTACAAAAAATGCTTGACAAGTTAGAACGAACTTGCGTGCAAATAGCAGTATTTGGCATGGTAGGGCGTGGTAAATCTTCAGTTTTGAATGCTCTATTGGGCCAAAATATCTTTGAAACTGGCCCGACTCACGGTGTTACCCGCAGCATGACGATTGGTGAGTGGGATATAGGTCAAGAGGAGATGGGGAGTAGGAGAGATGGGGAGTACGGTAAATTAGAAACTCAGGGACAATTTCCAGTGCTTTCTAACGCTCCCATTATCTATCGCTTATCCCAGGTTGAATTAATCGATACTCCGGGGATTGATGAAGTAGATGGCGAGACTCGCGAAGCTTTGGCGCGTCAGGTCGCGAAACAGGCTGATTTAATTCTATTTGTGGTTGCGGGCGATATCACTAAAGTAGAATACGAGGCGCTTTCTCAGTTGCGCGAAGCTGGCAAACCGATGCTTTTAGTATTCAATAAAATCGATCAATATCCTGATGCCGATCGCATTGCCATCTATCACAAAATACGGGACGAACGGGTGCGGGAGTTACTGTCGCCCGATGAAATCGTGATGGCGGCGGCTTCGCCTTTGATTCCTAATGCTGTGCGGCGTGCTGATGGCAGTATGAATGTCAAAATGACTCGCGGAACCCCGCAAATAGATGATTTAAAACTTAAAATTCTGGAGATTTTAGACCGCGAAGGTAAATCTTTAGTGGCGCTAAATACGATGCTCTATGCGGGTGATGTGAACGAGCAGTTAGTGAAGCGAAAAATGGAGATTCGCGAAGATAGTGCTAATAAAATTATTTGGAATGGGGTGATGACTAAGGCGGTAGCAATCGCGCTTAATCCGATTACTGTTCTCGACATTCTCAGCGGTGCTGTAATTGATGTAGCAATGGTATTAACACTGTCTAAGCTTTACGGAATTGGGATGACAGAAGCGGGAGCAGTAGAATTGTTGCAAAAAATGGCGATTAGTATGGGCGGAATTACTGCGAGCGAATTGGTGGCTAATTTTGGTTTGAGTTCTCTCAAAGGTTTGTTAGGAATGGCTGCACCTGCAACGGGTGGATTATCTTTAGCGCCTTATTTATCTGTAGCCGTCACTCAAGCTGGGGTTGCTGGCGTTTCTTCCTATGGCATTGGACAGGTAACTAAAGCTTATTTGGCTAATGGTGCATCTTGGGGAGATGATGGGCCCAAAGCTGTTGTTAGTAGAATTTTGGCTTCTTTGGATGAGGGTTCTATCCTGAATAGGATTAAGGATGAATTGCGGGCTAAGTTGAATTTGGGAGATGTGGGAAGAGTGAGAAAAGAGCGATAAGTATAGCAACCGCTTTCGTCGGTTAGGGGCTAGGGAAAGAGCGGGGGAGCGGGGGAGCGGGGGAGCAGAGGAGATGGGGGAGATGGGGAAGGTAGCCATGAGCTATGAGCCATTAGCTATTAGCCAGGAGCAATTGGCAATTAGCCATTAGCAATTAGCTATTAGCTATTAGCGGTTGCTATATTTTGCCTTCTCATCCCTATTTGGGCAAGGGCTCGAAGATTGGGGTACTACGGGCTACAACGGCCGAGAATAGAGCCTCATACTGATTCAAAGCTTCCTCAAACCCATAGTGCTCGACGGCATACTTTCTACCTTGCTGACCCAAAGCTTCCACCTGAGCGGGATGAAGATATAACTCTTGAATCGCCTCTGCTAAGGCCTGGGGGTCTTCAGGAGGCACTACAACACCACCACCACTCTCCAAGACTGCTTTATTTGCCGTACCTGTTTCTGGCACCGAGGCCACAATTGCCCGGCCAGAAGCCAGAATTACTTGGATTTTCGAGGGCATATTAAAATTAGTAACGCGCAGCTTTTGCACTACCAAACTAACATCAGCAGCCGCTAACATCTGGGGTAATTTTTCTCGCGGCTCAAAGGGTAAGAGCAAAACATTAGGAGCTTTATAAGTATCGCAGTCCTTCTGTAATTCCCCTAATGCTGTCGGTTCTCCCACAATTACAAAAGCAATTTCAGGGATATGTTTTAAACGAGCTGCGGCCTTAACGACTGTTTGCAAACCTTGAGTCAGAGCAATATTGCCGCAGTAAAGCACAACAAATTTGCCTGTGAGTTGGTGAGATTCCCGGAAGGGGTTATTTTCTTTGGGTAAAGGCCCGATGAAATTGACATCAACCCAATTAGGGATACAAACAATTTTATTAGGAGCTACTCCCTGAGAAAGTAATTTTTCAACAAATCCATCAGCGATTACGCTAATCTGAGTAGCTGTGCGATAAGCAAATTTTTCCAAAGTGTCGGCGATCCGAATCAGCAAGCTATCTTTTTTCACCAGACCAACACGCACGGCTGCTTCGGAAACGATATCCTGAACATTGAGAATGATGGGACAGGCGCGAAACCCTCCGTAAATGGCAACTGGGACGCAAATCGGCAAAGGGGGTACAGTTGAGAAAATGACATCAGGTCGCCAACCGTTGAAAGCTTGGAAGAAACTGGAAGCCACAAAGCTACCGTCGAGTAAGAGTCTATCTAGCAAGGTGGGATGGGGGCCGTTGATCCGCACGTAGCTACGCTGAATTTTGACACCGTTTCTCTCTTCGGTCAGGTAGCACTTGCCTTGATATTGTTCATAAATCCGGCGCTGCGGATAGTTGGGCATACCTGTGACTACCCGAACTTGATGGCCTCGCTTGACTAAACCCTCTGCTAGTTCTGTCATCAAGGGAGCAATGCCTATGGGTTCTGGGTAGTAGTTATAGGAATAGATCAAAATACGCATAATTTTAAGTTTGAAGCAAATGTTTCCTGCCTAATCAACGGAGACAGATGCACCCAGTTAATTATTGTGGACTTACCCTGCTTCCTGTTTTCTCTAGAGGCTGTTGAATCTATATAGCATTTCTGCGGTAGATGAGGTACACCTGCTGGCGGTTAGGGGCTAGGGGCTAGGGGCTAGGGGCTAGGGGCTAGGGGAAGAAGAGGAAGAAGAGGAAGAAGGGGAAGAAGGGGAAAAGAGGGACTACGATGCTCCCATGCTCAGGAAAGAAGAGGAAAAAGGGAATAGAATTAAAGGTTTGAGGAAACTAAAATGTCCTAACCACCTTGCCGATTGCTATAATTGCTAATTACTAATTTCTGATTGCTAGGGCGTACCTCGCTTGCTTGAGAAATGCTATAAATCTAAGATACTGAGTAAAATTCACCCTTTATTATCTTTAATCCGACTAAACCCGAATTTATTTTTAGCGCCGCGCTCTGGGCGGTAAAGAAACGGTCTAGAGGGTCGCTTTACTTAAGAAGTATTAACTCTTGCTTAAGTTAATAATAGTCAAGTTATGCTTTTTCGCATAACTAGGCAATTGCGATCGTCAGGAGTACGAATATAATCAAGTTCGTCGGTAAGCTTGTCTATGAACATCAGGCCTCTTCCTCCCTCCGCTTCTAAGGGGTCGGAGTTCTGTTTTAAGATGGATTGTAACTTTTCTTTTAGGTTAAATGGTTGACCGCGATCCCAAATTAGAATTTCTAAAGAATTGGTATATATTTTGATCTCTAATTCAATGGGAGTCTCAGGAGGCAAGTCGTGGTGAGCATGGCGGACAGCATTTGTAAAGCCTTCGTTTAAAATTAATTGGCACTGCCACCATAGTTGATGGGGGAGGAGGGGAAGTGCAATTTCTTCTAACCATTCTAAAACAACTGTTAAATCTTTCAGGTTGCTCTGAACCTGAAGATGAGATTTCACCCTTAGTTGCTCATCTTTCATTAATTCTATACAGCACCGCTATTTTTATTAAACAGGACTGCTATAGTTTTGAAAATTAATTTCAGATCGTACATCAGGCTCCAGTTTTGTTGATATTTTAAATCCAGGCGAATGACATCTTCAAAGTCACGCACGGAAGAGCGACCGTTAACTTGCCACTCCCCGGTCATGCCGGGTTTGACATCTAAACGTTGCCACTGGGGAACCTCGTAACGCTCAACTTCATCGGGGGTTGGGGGGCGGGTACCGACGAGGCTCATCTCGCCTTTGAGTACGTTCCAAAATTGAGGCAGTTCGTCGAGGCTTGTCTTCCGCATGATCCTGCCTACTCGCGTGATCCGGGGGTCATTATCGTTTTTAAAGATGGCTCCAGAGGCTTGGTTTTTGATTTGGGATTTGAGGGATTCAGCGTTGACGCACATGGAACGGAATTTCCAGATCCGAAAATGCTTTCCCATCCACCCGCAACGGGTTTGACCGAAAAAGATGGGGCCGGGATTGTCAATGGTAATGGCTATGGCTATTGGTAGGAATAAAATTCCTGTAATTCCTAAACCTACTAAAGCTCCTACGATGTCTATGAGGCGCTTTACCCAAGAGCGTACTGAGGGATGAGTAATCGGTAGCTGATTGTCTTTTGAATGGTGGGTTTCTGTTGAGTTTGCATTGGGGGCGGGTTGCTCGATGGTCAATACTTGGTCTAGGCTGGTGAGGGCAAATACTGCCATTACTTGGGGGTTGACTCTCCGCAGCACTAGGTTGCTGCCCTTTTGCCTAGCTACTTTCATGTTGCTAACGAGGGCACCGATACCGCTGCTATCTATGAATGTGGTCTGGTTAAAATCAAGGATGATTTCACTAGGGATGGTAGTCCCAGAGAAAAATTGCTGGCAGGTGGTCTTAAAGGCTACGGCCTCAAGTACACTCAAACGAACGGGCAAATGAACGGAGGGAATCTCGCCCTTGTAAGTTACCCGAAACTCTGCCTCTGGGGTTTGGCTGACCATGAAGTCTTGATTCCAAATTTCAAGCTAGTATCTTATCGCCTATTCTGTCTTAAATTTTTATAAGTCGATCAATTTATCGCTTACAAAATGCGATCGCGCTTCAGGCAAGAGGGGAGTTGGCTTTGGCGGAGGGGGGGGAACGCGACTTCTGATTTCTCAGGTCGGAGTTTTCAGAGTAATTTTGAAACCTGATGGCTGAAAGTGATGCCGTTCCCCAAGATATTTATAAGTTGTAGACGTTTTCTGATTGTTCGGTTTGGCGATCGCTACTTTTGACTTTAGCTTTGGCTTTGGCTGCACTGCGTTTGAGGGCTTGCAGCCGTGCTTCGTATCTGGCTCGCTGCCGCTTTTTGGAGGTTTGCTCCACTAGGGTTTTGAGGGCACTTCCCAGGCTTTTGTAAGCGTTGGGGAGGGTGTAGCCAAAGCGAGTGGCCAGAGCGATCGCTTTTTCGTCTGCTTCTGCTGCCTCTTTGAGGTTTTTCTCTCCATTATTTTTTTGATAGAGCCTCCAACCTGACACGCCGCAGAGGGCTAATGCCAGCAGCAGTAGTAAGCCGTCTTGTACCCACAGTTCGCCGACTGCTCCGCCTAAGCCGATGGCGAGGGCTGCCATTTCCCAGCCATCTTTGGCGATCGTATCGTTTTGAACTCTGGCTACTTCATGCCAGAATAGCAAATTTCTCTGATCCATTGCTAGTTGTTCCCAACGGATCAGGTCAATTTGAATTTCTACTTGGTCTTTGCCTATTTCTTCGCTGCGGATCAGGGGTGGATTGACCTCTACGGTCTTTTCTACTGTGACCCAGCTTTGCAGTTCTGGCGGCAGTATGCCTTTCAATCGCCGGATCTCACTCATCTCGGCTCTAGCAGTGGAGGTTGCATAGGATGTCATAGCTCCGGCCCTTGGGAAAATTCAAACGGAAAACAAGCCTCTATATTTTGAAGTATATCGCGGCAAGTGCGTTTAAGAACACTCTACAGATTACGATATTCTAAAATATTGTTTGCCTATCGGGGGGTGAGTTCTCTCCTAGTTGGGGGTGGAGGGAAGTTCTTGAGGCTTAGTGCCTCGTTTGAGGAGACCAACTTGTAGGTAAAAGGGGCGATACCATCTCAATCGTTATCTTCTAGAAACGATGCACAGTAATTTAGAGGCTTGCCAAGTCATGAAATTTGCAAAAAAAATTAGGTTTTGACTGTCAATGAGAAATTTTTTGGTTTATAAATTTCCTCGTTATTTTAAGCCTATCTTTCCTCTTAAAACTATCAGCAAAAAGCGCCTGTTTAGCCTGTTGTTTGCCTTCCTTATTAGTTTGCTAATTACCAAAGTCCTCGAAGCAACGTTTGTAGTAAAAATCCCCGTCTTTGGTTTCCATGATATTGTTGATATTCAGAATAAGCCAGGAGCTTTCCCATTGCCAACCGAATTAAAAAGCGACTACTACCAGCAAGACTTAGAAGCTTTTTTAGATAATTTAGTGCGAGACAACTATTGGTTTCTATCTACTCAAGAACTCTATGATTATTACCTAAGTAAACCCAGTCAAGTGTTACCCCCTGAACACTGTCATCAAAAAAAGGTAATGATTACTTTCGATGATGGCTATAAAAGCGTCTATACAAATCTCCTCCCCATCTTAGAAAGACTTGAAAATAAATATGGACAAAAAATCAAAGTAGTTTTATTTGTCAATCCCGGATTTATCGGCCGACGCGGTAAAACTTTAGACAAAGCCAACTGTAAAGAGTTACGGGAAGGCTTTGAAAAAGGTTTTTATGACCTCCAATCTCACGGACTTAACCATGAAAATTTAACCAGGATTTCTGCGAAAGCTGTAGAGCGAGAATTAGAGCAGGCTCAAATTAAATTAAGGAAATGCACTCAAGATTTAGATCCAAATCGAACAGTTGGTTCTCACCTTGCCTACCCCTATGGCGCTGTCAATAAACAAGTTGATAAGTATGTATCAAAATATTACTTATCGGGATATTTGTACAATAGCCTAAGTTTAAAGCTCGGTTTTTGGGGAACAAATCCGTATCGCATACCCAGATTGACTGCCAACAAGAAACACTCAGTAGAAAGACTGACAACAATGGCAGCAGGAGGTTGGCTGCGAAGCTTAATTAGAAGTAAATTTAAAGCGATCGACTAGAGATTTTATGAATACTAAAGACATGGTAAATCCTCAAGATATGTCTACTCCTGCTGTTAATAAACGCGCTGATGCACTAGATGCACTCAGGGGAATTGCGGTTTTAGCAATGGTTTTATCAGGCACAATTGCTCGCAAAACATTACCTGCTTGGATGTACCACGCCCAAGAGCCACCGCCTAGTCATCTCTTCAATCCTAAACTAGCTGGATTAACATGGGTAGATCTAGTTTTTCCATTCTTTTTATTCGCAATGGGGGCCGCTATACCGCTGGCTTTATCTCGCCGCATTGCCAAAGGATGGGATACAAAAAAAGTGATTTTATCTATCCTCCAAAGAGGATTTTTATTAGGCTCGTTTGCAATATTTCTTCAACATATTCGACCAACTGTCATCAATCCTAATGAGGCAAGTTCGCAAAAATGGTGGCTAGCTTTACAGGGATTTTTAATCCTGTTTTTAATGTTTGTCCGTTTACCAAAATCTTGGTTTTCCTGGCTGCGAACAGGAATAACACTTAGTGCTTGGACTTTAGGGTTTATATTCGTATCTAATATCACTTATCCAAACGGAAATGGCTTTTCTCTGGAACGCAGCGATATTATCTTGGTTGTGTTGACAAATATGGCTGTTTTTGGTTCTCTAATTTGGTTATTTACTCGCTCAAATGTGTGGTTACGAGTGGGATTGTTAGCTTTTTTGTTGGCGATGCGATTGTCTTCTGGTTCTGAAGGTTGGATTAAATTGATTTGGTCATCATCGCCTGTACCTTGGATTTTTCAATTTGATTATTTAAAGTATTTATTTATTGTAATTCCGGGTACTATTGTGGGCGATTTACTTTGCAGATGGATAGAATATTCGTCGCCGGAAGATGAAGGTCAAGCTAGATGGAATAGCTGGCGCTACTTTATTATAATGATTTTAATGTTTGTTCTCAATTTAATTCTATTAATAGGATTGCAAGCTAGATGGCTATGGCAAACTACATTATTAACGTTTGTGCTTTGTTTATTAGGATGGATTTTAGTAAAAAATCCGGGTAATACTACGGAAAACTTACTACGTAAACTTTATGGTTGGGGATTTTACTGGTTGGCTTTAGGATTATTACTGGAGCCTTATCAAGCAGGGATTAAGAAAGATTCAGCAACCTTGAGTTACTTTTTTGTGACAACGGGGTTGGCAATTTTTATGTTGATTGCTTTGACTATTTTAGTAGATTTCTTTAAAAAGAAAGCTTGGTTACAACTATTTATCGATAATGGTGTTAATCCGATGATTGGATATGCGGGTTTTGCTAATCTTATCTGGCCAGTTCTGGTTTTAAGTAAATGGGAACCTGTGATTGTAGAGATGAGTTCTACAGACCCAATTAAGGGGTTTTTGAGGGGATTTGCTTATACTTTGATTTTGGCTTTGATTGTGATGGTTTTTAGCAGATTAAAGCTATTTTTAAGGACGTGATGTAAGTCTTAATTGGAAGAGGTATTAGAAGACTGAATTTTACTTATAGCGTTTCTCAGAGTCGTGAGGTACACTTAGTAAAGTAAAACTAATTAGAGGAAAAATTGTCAATGCAACCCTATTCAATAGATTTTAGGCAAAAAATAATAGAAGTCAGAGAACAAGAAAACATCTCAATAAGAAAACTAGCAGAACGTTTTAAAGTAGCCAAGAGCTTTGTTCAAAAACTACTAAAAAGAGCTGAACAAACCGGAGATATTAGTCCTCTTACTCAAGGGGGAAGTCCACCCACAAAATTAAATAGTGAACAATTAGTGACTTTAGTAAAAATCATTGAAGAGCATAATGATGCAACTTTACAAGAATTAACTGAACTGCTTGAGGAAAAAACTGGAATAAAGGTAAGTAGAGCGACCATGGGAAGAATCAGCAATCGACTCAATTATAGTTTCAAAAAAAAACGCTCTATGCGGCTGAGAAAACCAGCGAGCGAGTGCAAAAAGCCAGAGTTGAATTTTGGGATAAAATCAGGGATGTAATGGCTGAAGACCTGATTTTTCTGGATGAATCAGGAGTTAATCTAGCAATGGTACGACTATATGGAAGAGCATTAAAAGGTCAAAGAGCGAGGGGAGAAAAACCACAAAAAAGGGGGAGAAATATTTCTTTGCTATCGGCTTTATCTTTCAAAGAAGTAGTGGCTTCAAGTAATATTTATGGTGCAGTAGATGGAGTAACATTTGAAGCCTTTATCCTGACAAAGTTGGTACCTAAACTTTGGAAAGGTGCTTGTGTAGTTATGGATAATGCTAAAATTCATTTAGGAGAAATGGTGAAAAATTTTATCGAAGATGCTGGAGCAACCTTAATTTATTTATCTCCTTATTCTCCTGAATTTTCCCCAATTGAAAATTTTTGGTCAAAAGTGAAATCGATATTAAGAAAACTCAAAACTAGAAATTATTTAGACTTAATTGATGCAATTACAGATGCCATGTTACAAGTTACTCAAAAAGATATTCGTAATTGGTTTACTCATTGTTGTTATTGTACCTCACAACTCTGAGAAACGCTATAGTCTTACCCTGAATCTTCCTTAATATGATACAATTAATGAATCGTAAACTCCTTAAATACTATGACAATTGAAAATCTGGAAGCTGAATTGATGGCATTGCCAAGAGATGCTCAAGCAATATTGCTCTCGCGGCTCCTAAAACACTTGGGACAAAGTAGTGAAATCGATCCAGAAGTTGCATCTAGCTGGAGTGAGGAAGTTGAAAGACGCGATCGCGAAATGGATAGCGGCGAAGTTACTGGCATTCCGGTCGAACAAGTGTTTGATAAACGGGGTAAAGAACTTTATGAAAATGTTATCCGCGCTCAAGTAGAAACACCGGAGAATATTGGCAAGATTATTTCAATTAATGTGGAGACGGGTGAATATGAAATTGGTGAAGACTTGGTAGTAACGAGTGGCAAATTACAGGCTAAACAGGCTAATGCAATAATTTGGGCGGAACGGATTGGTTTTGATGCGGTTTACGCTGTTGGTGGTACATTGGTCAGAACGGCAGAATGATACAAGGAAATGTAGTTGGGCGACAAGCTAGAATTAGTTTAACTTTGCGTCTGCCAGAAAATTCAAATATAGAAATTGAGTGTGTTGTTGATACAGGTTTTGAAGGTTTCTTGACTTTGCCATCGACTGCGATTGCTAAACTTGCGTTGCCTTATCTTGGACAAATTAATGCAAAGTTAGCTGATAATTCTAATGTGGCAACTAATGTTTATTTGGCAACTATTTTGTGGAATGGTGTAGAAAAAGATGTTGCAGTGCTAGGAATGGGTCGTCGTCCGCTCATCGGGACTGCGCTACTTGAAGATTATCATCTCAGTATAGACTTCTGTGATGGTGGTACGGTTCTTGTGGATGATATTTTGCGATCGTGAGTCAGGAGGATTTTGATTATAATTGCGAGTGCGATCGCGCTTCTGTGAATTGCGATTAATTAGCTAGTAATATAGAAATAACTTCTAGGAGGCTATAGGTATGACAACCATCTCTAACGAACAAACAGCTATCATCCGCACAGAAAGAGGACTGACAATCGCGGGTACGCGCATCACTATCTACGACATCATGGACTATGTGACGGCTCAATATCCGCCGAAGTTTATTAGGGGATTATTTGATCTGACAGAGGCACAAATTAACGCGGCTTTAGCTTATATTGAGGCCAATCGTGCTGATGTTGAAGCTGAGTATCAACAGGTGCTTAGAGAAGCGGAGGAACTGCGGCTGTATTATGAAGAAAAAAATCGCGATTTGATTGCGAGAATTGCGGCGCAACCACCCAAACCTGGTCAAGAAGCTATTCGAGCAAAACTTCAAGCAGCAAAAGCCAAATTTAAGTCTCAGCCATGAATTTTTTAGTCGATCATAATTTGAGAGGACACGCCGTACTTCTCTCAGGTAGTATTTTAAGTAGTGGCTGGCTAGATTGGGTTCTCATTCGATTTATCACCTTTGACGAAGTGAGCCTACCAATCAATAGTGACGATCGGGTTGTTTGGCGGTTAGCTCAATCAAACCAGATGATTCTATTGACCGCCAATCGGAGTATGAAGGGTGATAACTCTCTGGAACAAGTGATGCGCGAGGAAATAACTTCTACATCACTCCCCGTGATTACTATTAGCGATGCCGATCGCTTGTTGAATGACTTTGAATATCGGGAGCGTTGTGCGATTCGTCTGGTTGAAATTGTGATTGATATTAATACTTATATGGGTGTAAGTCGGCTTTTTATCCCATGAAGTAGGGTTAAGGTTGTTAAAGAGTGCGATTGCGCTTCTTCACCGTCAAGACCATTGCTAATATTTGGACATACAAAATATTCCAAATTATTACTTTTACACCAGTTATATATCCAATCAATAGAACTATGTGTCAGAGTAGTGATCGGTGTTTTACAAAGAAGATTAAAGCCACACTCGCGAAGAATCTCTATGTTTTCGAGTACCTGTTTAAAAGATCGCCGTCCAGTTACTTTTTCGTAACTATCTTCATCGTGACCGTAAATGCTAACCTCAATCATATAAGGTGGATAACGCTTAAATATTTCGATATGCTGGGCTGTTAACTTTTCTAAGTTAGTGAAAACAGACACAATAATACCTGCCAAGCGGAGTTTTTCATAAATGGTTGTAAAATGCTGATAGTGGGTTATCGAAAGCTGAATTGTGGCAAGTCATCCAATCTTTAACCAGACGCAGCTTAGTTGAAAAAGTGCAAGTAGAAGCGCGATCGATGTTTCTCATTAATCCTGTATTCAAAGCATACATTCAGTCTAAAATATAGATCGTAATTTGAGCGCGATCGTCAATTTCTACCTCAACAATTGCATAAAAGCATTCACCGCATCATATTGATCCGCCATCCGCGAATAAAACTCGATTAATCTTAAATCCAGCTCCGGCAACAATTCACTCTTACTCACCAATTCATACCCAGTTGAACGCAAACAATAAACCGAAATCACACCATCCTCCCAAAACCAAACCTCCTGCACTCCCACTCGACGATAAATTTCCAGCGTATCAATTCCACCACTTGTCACTGTCACCTCAATCGCCAAATCTGGAACTGACTTTCGCGTACCCAAACAATAAGACTCGTCTGGTTCTTTCCGCGCCCCCAATTCCTTCATCCCAATCGTCGTACTACCACGCCCATAAAAACGAATGTTTTTCATCCGCATATAAATCTCTACAAGCTGACCTAAAGTTTTTTTAGGTTCTTCATGTTCCTCAGATAAAGGAGCCATAATTTGTAAACACCCATCCAAATAAGTTAAACGTGCGCCTGTTTCAGCCAAATCTACATCCAACTTTTCCAGAGTCTCCCACGTCACATTTGACAGCAAAGCTCTACCTTTATTCAATTCAGCCTTAGAAATTGCGATAACCATCTGACTCACCTTTCGCGATCGCTTTTCCATAAAATAGCACGTCTAAATCAATTGTGTAATTTTGTAGGGGCAATACTCTGCGTGAAGCGTAGCTATCGCTGTCAGGAGTAGGCACGGAGATACTACCCTACAACTTTGTAAGAACTATCTAGACGTGCTATGCCGTATTAAGTATAGAATTGGTAGCATAGAAGAAACTGCAATCCCATTAAAGGTTAGCTAAGATTATGATATCCGATCGCAAAATAAATTGGCAATCTGCCAATTTAAAAGCAATTCAGCAGCGACTCGCTTGGCTACAAACACAAGCAGATGGAATCCTTTATTGCGAACCTTCAGGAGTTCACTTTGTGATAGTTAGAAAAGATAAATCTCAGGTGAGATTAGCTTTAGTAGAAAAGATTAATTTAAACACGGATTTAGTGCAATCGGTGTTTAACTTAAATAATCCCCTAGATTTAGTCTCCGCTTACACTCAAGCAATGCTGTTAAGTTTAGTCTGGAAACCTGAACCGCAGAAAATTTATATTGCTGGCTTTGGCGGTGGGAGGATTCCCCTAGTTTTACATCATTATTTCCCTGATGCTGCGATTGAATGTGCTGATATTGAGCCAACTGCGCCTGCGGTTGCGGAAAAGTTTTTCGGAGTACAATTTAATGATAAACTTCAATTGGTAATTCAAGATGGAAGAGAGTATCTTGAGCAAAAAAATCAAGATATTCAGTATGATATAATTATGACTGATGTATTTTTGGGCAGCGGTTATATGCCGCAGGGATTAGGAACAAAGGAATTTTATCAACTTTGCGAACAACACTTGTCAAGAGATGGAGTTATTGCAGTTAATCTGCTGCAAAGGGATGAGTTCTATGCTGAAAAAGTAAAGACTATCCAAAGTGTATTTGCACAAATATATATATGTCTTTGGAATCAAGTTAATAGTATTATTATTGCTACTAATAGCAGTGCGATTGATAAAAATGAAATTATGGCAAGAGTCAACTATCTACAAGATTATCATCAGTTTTCCTTTTCTTTAGTAGATAGAGCTGTTGAGATCGAAGCAGGTAAAGAATTGTCGGAAATTGTCCCTAATTTAGACAAAGCTCAAGTTTTAAGGGATGAGTCGCCGCCTGCGGGTTATTTTAACTCCTGGTTATACTAATTCTGAAAAGTATTGCTACAATCCTGATGTTGGGTTTCACTTCGTTACACCCAACCTACTATTATCACTAATTGCTAACAGTTAACCGTTAACAGTTAACCGTTAACAAGCTATATACACTCCTTCATTCGCTTTTCTAGGCGCTCTAGCAATGTATCTACGTCCGTTGCAACTTGCTCAAAACAACTAGCGAGTGGGAGTTCCGGTTCAAATTGGATCATTTTAACTTGACCTTCACCAATGCTAATAATCACCACTTCTTTTTCAGGATCGTGAGCATCTAAAACTCCCAAAATCTCCTGAATATGATCCTTCACATTCCGGTTCAGCGTTTCTATCGCTTCTCTGCTACAATAGACGAAATGCGGTGTTGGTTCAATATCAATTCCCAGAGTTTGATCGCTTTCTTTACCACGTTCTAACAATAGCCCCCAAGCTAAAGCAGCTATTTCTTGCTGATTAGCTTTAATGAATTTATCTAATTTCCGTCGCCAGTTGTTTTCGTCTCGATCCTGCTGAGGGACACCAAATAATAACATTTTATCCTCTTGTTTATTGTCAATTAGGAAATAATAAGTAGGCGGATATAATTAAACTTAACTATCTCCTTGCAAACATCAGTATATCATTATGACTACAACTCTGTCATGGTGAGCTAAGCGAAGCAATCTCAAGAATTTGGGATTATTTCACTGCTTTGACAACGACTTTAATATATTTTCGCCATGACTAAAGAATACATATATTCGCCTACTTACTCCCCTACAATATTTGATTTTAAACCAGATTGGACGCGCCAAAGTGCGGCATAAACTGCATTTTGTTCCAGCAGTTGTTCGTGCCTTCCCCATTCTACCAGCCTTCCTTGTTCCATTACATAGATACAGTCAGCATTGCGGACGGTAGAAAGACGATGTGCGATCGCGATCGTTGTCCGATTTTTCGTAATCCGTTCCAGGGATCGCTGAATTGCTGCCTCAGTTTCATTATCTACGGCCGATGTCGCTTCATCAAGGATCAAAATAGGCGGATTCTTCAAAACTGCCCGCGCGATCGCAATCCGCTGCCTCTGTCCCCCCGACAATTTTTGACCTCGCTCCCCTACAATTGTCTCATAACCTTGCGGCAATTCCTTAATAAATTCCTCCGCTTCCGCAATTTTAGCCGCTAACGCGATTTGTTTAGGCGTTGCGTCAAAAGTGCCATAGGCGATATTTTCTGCTACCGTACCGTGAAATAGAAATACATCCTGACTCACTAACCCAATCGCCCGTCGTAAATCCTTCAAATTCAGTTTATTTAATTCTATTCCATCCAGCGTAATCTTACCTGATTGTATCTCGTAAAACCTTAATAATAATTTCACGAGTGTACTTTTTCCCGAACCAGTCGAACCCACAATCGCAATAGTTTTACCTGCGGGAATCTTAAGAGAAAAATACCTAATTACTGGCTGTCTTTGATGATAAGCAAAGGTGACATTTTCAAATTCTAACTCTCCTCTGACAGAACTAATTGGCAAGCGGAGATCTCCCGTAGGGATCGTAGTCGGAGTATCCAGTAAATTCATCACTCGATTTGTAGAGGCCATCGCCCGTTGATACTGATCGAGAGTGTCCCCCAACCGCGTCAAAGGCCAAAGCAAGCGCTGTGTTAAAAATACCAATACGCTATAAGTACCGACGGACATTCTACCCGCGACTGTTTCCATGCCACCAACTAGCAAAGTCGCTGTAAAACCCAACAAAATAATTACTCGAATTATGGGAATAAAAGCAGCAGAAAGCACAATTGCGCGACGGTTACTTTGCCGATAAGCTTCGCTTTCTTTCTCAATCCGCTTAATTTCATACTCTTCGGCGGTAAAACTTTTAATGGTTGTAATCCCGCTTAAATTATTTGCTAATTGGCCGTTAAGTAAACCTACTTTTTCCCGCACATCGGCATAACGGGGAGCAAGATATCCCTGAAAAGCAATCGAACCCCAGATAATAAATGGCATCGGTAACATAGCGAACCAAGCTACATTGGGAGAGGCCAGAAAGAAAGCACCACCGATAATGATTACGGTGGTCACAAGTTGGAGTAAGTCATTTGCGCCACTATCTAAAAAGCGCTCCAATTGATTGATATCATCGTTAAGTATGGACATCAATCCGCCCAAACTTCGCTCTTCAAAATAAGCTAATTCTAATTCTTGGAGGTGAGTATAGGCATTGATGCGTAAGTCATGTTCAATGTTCTGAGCCAAATTTCGCCATAACCAATCATAGGCATATTCAAAAACAGATTCTAATCCCCAAACAATGAAACTGAGGAGAGTAAGTATTAACAGTTGGGAAAAGACATCCTGTACGCCCCATTGAGCTATGAATGAATTTTCTTTTTTTACTACTACGTCAACTGCTGCACCGATTAAAGCCGGGGGTGCTAAGTCGAAGATTTTATTTAAAATTGAGCAAATACTTGCCAGCCAAATTTGCACGCGATAACGTCGTCCATATTTCAGCAGGCGATTGAGAGGAGGTTTAGATTTAGGTAGATTGGGTGACAATTTAGGATTGAGGTAAGTGGGTAAATTTCAGATTTTGTACTACTTTTTATCACCCGCCAGGGAATTTATTCCCTGGTTAATAGCGAAAGTCGGTTAAAACTTAGATTTTATACTATTGTCAGTAAAGGACTCAATCGCTGTGTGGGGGCGGGTTTTTTAGCCTTTGCAGTACCGTTAAAGCTGTTGGCGAACCCGCCCCTACAGGTTTTTGCGAATGGTACAAGAGCTGAATTTTAACCTACTTTCGCTATTAAGCGGGGACTTTCTTCCCCGATCGCCTAACGGGTAGATTAAGAGTCAACAACTACTTTGATTTTGACGTACCTAGAGCGTCTTTAATTACGCTTTAAATGTCAACACTGGTTGCATTATAGCCACGATGTCAACCATTTTAGCTTCAACTTGAGCGTCGATCGCTGGTTGAATTGGTTTGTAAGCGGCTGGGGCTTCTTCAATTCTACGCTCCTGGCGTAAAGTAATGCAATCCACCCCAGTTAAACCCAATTTTTCTTCTGTTTTGTCGGCCCCTTGGCGGGTGAGATCGAAGCGCGATCGCGCTCTACCTGCACCGTGAGATGCTGAATTGAGAAATTGGGGGTTTCCCAGGCCAACCAGCAGGTAAGACGGCGCACCCATCGAACCGGGGACGATCGCAGGCTGTCCAGAATGTGCGGGACAAGCGCCTTTGCGCGTTACCCAACCGGCACCTTCAACTAAGGTGATATTGTGCGGCAAATCGTAGACTAAAGGGGCCTCGATATCGCCATAAACTTGTCGCAGGCGCAAACGTAGCAATTCTGCTAACAGCAGGCGGTTGAGAAAACCATAGTTAGCGGCGGTTGCTTGTGCTTGTAGGTAGTCTGCAACGAGGTTGGGGGTGTCGTGGGCTGAAAGGGGGAAAAGCCGAGATTCGGGGGTTTTGAGGTGCTTTGGCCACGCTTCCTGTGCGCGATCGCGCCACATTCCGCCGATGTATTTGCCGACATTGCGCGATCCTGAGTGAATCATAAAGGCGAGTTGACCCGATCGCACTCCCCAATTGTAAGCATAAGCCTTGTCTACAACTTCCTCAACTACCTGAATTTCCACAAAATGATTACCACCGCCAATGGTTGCAAGTCCGCCGTCGCGCACGATTCCACTGCTGGGTACGAGTTCGGCGGGGGCCCATTTTACATCCCCATTCATGGAACCGCCTAAGTAGACGCGATCGCACTCCTTGGCTAACTGCGTCCAGTCGGAATCGATCGCACTGCCAGTTGCCTTGTCCAGCATACCATCCAGCCATCCGGGAATGCCGTATTGGAACATAGAACGAGCGGTTTTGGCTGTCATCGCCACATCGCGAGTACCAAAAAAATAGTCGCCTTTCATCAATTCCACGAAGCGATCGCGCTGGGCGAGGAAGCGATCGATCGTCAAGTCAGCAACGTGCAACCGCATCCCGCAGTTGATGTCTGAACCGACAGCAGCAGGAACGATAATTCCTTGTGTTTCCACAACAGAACCGATCGCAACTCCTGCATCACCTGGATGAAAATCTGGAGTCGCGATCGCGCAGCAAACACAACCACCTTTGGGATGGCTAACTTGAGCTAAATTCGCCAATTGTTTAAACGCTTTTGCTTCCACTGGGAAACCCTCTGGGAGCAAAATTTCTGCTGTTTTAGCAGCGCGATCGTCCCCGTCAAATTTTAGGGAACTATTGAGACAAATTGAGTAAACTTTGTTGTTGTAACTGACATCCAAACCCTCACGAGCTAAAGCCCGCAGGAGCCGATTGAGATTTTTTGGCTGCTGCATAAGTAGTTTCTGGCAAGTTGCAGAGCAACCTCCATGAAGCGATGATTTTTGAAGAGTTAAAAGACTTAGGTTCAGCAGCCGCAGTCTTTTGTAAAAAAGTTGAAGGCAACTTTTTACATTACCTATATCCTGCCCTATAATTTTAGAGATGTCAACTGCATGACAAAAAAGTTAAAATAACATTAACACTTCGCTGTAAACTTAAACTATTATGACTACTTTAATTTCCCAAGTCCGCCAAGGCGCGATCGCTAACAAGTTACCCAAATGGATACCCGCCACTTGGGAGGATTACTTGGTATATCGCGACGATCCTACCCTTGAGAGAGTCAGACTGTTTTTTAATGGTAACTACCTTTTTGTTGATGATATGAGTGGCGAAGGAATTAATCATGCTAGCATCAATAACCTATTCACGATGCTATTTTTTATCTGGTTTAGTCGCCAAGTAGTACAAACAGCTAGCTCTCTGGGAGGCTGTTTAATCGAAAAGCCAAACACGCAAGCCGCCTCACCAGATTTAGTTTTATACATTGGTGAAGGTGTGCCCCAATGGCAAGAAGGAGAACCGCGATTAATTAATTTGAATCAATGGCGAGTTCCCGATTTAGTAGGGGAAGTTGGAGATACTACTCTAGCCACAGATTTAGATGAAAAAAAGAAACTTTATGCGGATTTAGGTATCCCTGAATATTGGGCAATTGATGTTAAGGGAAAACGAGTCTTCGCCTTCCGTTTACAGTCAAGTGGAATTTACGAACAAATACAAGAATCTGTAGCTTTATCGGGCTTACCAATTGCTTTGCTAGAAGAAACTTTAGAGCGTTTAAATCAAGGGACTAATATTAGTGCGGCTAATTGGTTTGCACAAGCGATCGCGACCATGAGTGCTGAGTAAGTAGAAGGAAGAAGGAAGAATATTTATAAAGTCAGCTTTTTAGCCATCCTTATCTTATGTTTATTAGGTGGATTTACTTAACTGACATCAATCTGTGTGTCAGAGTGAAAATGCGATTTTTACCTCAAATCGGATATTTCTTACAAAACTTTATATATAGCCACCCCCAAGTTAGTTAAGACATTATGAGTTCCACCAAACTCCCTAATTCTATTTCCATCTTCCCCTCTCCCCATCTTCCCCATCTTCCACATCTTCCCCATCTTCCCCCATCTCCCCCTATCTCCCCCATCTTCCCCATCTTCCCCATCTTCCCCATCTTCCCCATCTTCCCCATCTTCCCCATCTCCCCTATCTCCCCCCTCTTCCCCATCTCCCCCATCCTCCCCTATCTCCCCCCCTCTCCCCCTCTCTTCCCCTAGCCCCTAGCCCCTAGCCCCTAGCCCCTTCTTAATCCACCACTCTCAACACCCCTCGGCGCAAACCATCAAAAACTCGGTCAATTTGTTCATGTTCCTCCATAGTCAAAGCCTCTTTAGACATCATCGCCGCCATAAACCTTCGCTGATCGGCACGAGTAATCTTGCGATTGATAAAGATGCGCTTTACCATTTCCTCAACACTGGCGCTGTTTAAATTCTCTTGAGATTGCATCCCTGTCATAACTCTCCACGGATTGACAAATCCCCATCACTTCAAAATTATGGGTATTTCCAGCAGCTTTTCTAATTCAAATCTTAATTTCTTAGATGCAATCCCGACTAGCTGCTCACTTTATCAACATATCAGAATTCTCAACCGCGCGATCGCCTTACCCTCCCAAAAAAAACGAGACTGGGAAACGCGATCGCCCCAGCCTCGTCCGGCAGGTCTTAGTTTTCAACTGTTCGTCCTTAGCAATTAGGAAATTACTAATTACTTAAGTTGTATAACAACCCCCAAGGAGTTTAAGACACTCTGAATTCCTAAACCCCTTGATTCTATTCCCTTCTTCCCCTAGCCCCTAGCCCCTAGCCCCTAGCCCCTAAATATGCGGATGGCGAGACTCGAACTCGCAAGGACAAGCCACACGCCCCTCAAACGTGCGCGTATACCAATTCCGCCACATCCGCTCTTTGAGTTTTGAGTTTTAAGTTTGGAGATTGCTTCGTACCTCGCAACACTGCGCGGTTTTGAGTTGAAGATTTTTCTTCAGACCCACCACTTGCAACCTCTACTTTTTCACTCTACTACTGCCGATTTACAATCTTAACACCAAAACCCGATAATTGTGCAACAAATTTCTTTAAACTAGATTTTGGGTAATATTCATTACCAGAATATACCGAAAAGGCTTATTCTACAGATCGCAGAGTCACAAGTACCAAAGATGGGGTTTTCCAAACTCTTAATTGCCAATCGCGGAGAAATCGCCCTCCGTATCATCCGCACCTGCGAAGAGATGGGGATTCCAACCGTCGCGGTACACTCCACCATAGATCGCCACGCCCTCCACGTCCAATTAGCGGATGAAGCCGTTTGCATCGGTGAACCCACCAGTAGCAAAAGCTATCTAAACATCCCTAACATCATCGCCGCTGCCCTCACCCGCCACGCCACAGCCATTCACCCCGGCTACGGTTTCCTAGCGGAAAATGCCAAATTTGCCGAAATTTGTGCAGATCACCAGATTACCTTCGTAGGCCCTTCCCCAGAAGCCATGCGATCGATGGGGGACAAATCCACAGCCAAAGAAACCATGCAGCGCGTCGGCGTACCCACAGTACCGGGTAGCGGCGGATTATTAAAAGACGAAACTGAAGCGATCGCGATCGCCCGTGAAATTGGCTATCCCGTAATGATCAAAGCCACAGCCGGCGGCGGTGGGCGCGGCATGAGGCTAGTTCGAGAAGAATGCGAACTGCCCAAACTTCTAGCCGCCGCCCAAGGTGAAGCTGATGCCGCCTTTGGCAACCCAGGCATTTACCTAGAAAAATTCATCGAATGCCCTCGCCATATCGAAATTCAAATCCTAGCTGACTCTCACGGTAACGTTATCCATCTCGGCGAGAGAGACTGTTCCATCCAACGGCGACATCAAAAACTCCTTGAAGAAGCCCCCAGCCCCGCCCTTACTCCCAAATTGCGAGAAAAAATGGGTCACGCCGCTGTTAAAGCTGCCAAATCCATCAACTACACTGGCGCGGGTACTGTCGAATTTCTACTTGACAAATCCGGCAAATTCTACTTCATGGAAATGAACACCCGCATCCAAGTAGAACATCCCGTTACCGAAATGATTACCGGCCTTGACCTAATCGCCGAACAAATTCGCATCGCCCAAGGTGAAAAATTGCAACTGAATCAACATCAAGTTGTAATGAACGGTCACGCCATAGAATGTCGCATTAATGCCGAAGACCCCGACCATAACTTCCGCCCCCATCCCGGCAGGATCAGCGGCTATTTGCCTCCTGGGGGCCCCGGCGTGCGAATGGATTCTCACGTCTACACAGATTACGAGATCCCGCCTTATTATGATTCTTTGATTGGCAAATTGATCGTCTGGGGACGCGATCGCCCCACAGCCATCCGCAGAATGAAACGCGCCCTCCGAGAATGCGCCATCACCGGCGTACCCACAACCATCGGCTTCCATCAAAAAATCCTAGAAACCCCAGCCTTCCTTGCCGGCGAAGTCTACACAAATTTCGTTGAGGAGTGGATGCGTCAAAACAAACGTTAATAGTTAACAGTTAACAGTTAACCGTTAACAGTTAACCGTTGACTAATTACATCATCGTCAGCAATCCTTGTTGACCCAATAGCATCTCCCGCAGGAGACTAACAATACCTACCCAAATAATCGGCGTGATGTCCACCCCCCCAATTGGAGGCACGATCTTCCTCATCGGGATTAACAAGGGCTCTGTCGGCCAAGCAATTAAGCTAAAGGGTAGTCTATTCAAGTTCACCTGCGGATACCAAGTCAGGACAATGCGGAAAATAAAGAGCAAGGTCATTACCACCAGCACAAAGCCCAGTATCCAACTCGCAATCGTAATAGAACTCATGTCAGCCATTAATATCTTAAGTATTGTAAAGTAACTTTCTCATAATTTTAACCCTTTTGCCGACTAATTCCGAGCCAGAATGGGGCGCGATGAAGAAAGTCGGCTTCGCGATCGCAGCAACCCACACAAATAGCTGCTTCTCAAGAAGACCAGGGATGTATAAAATTAATAAAAATCAAATTCTTGTAATAGAGGGCTTTGGATCTATGACTCCTTCACTAGCTAACTTTTTCTACAGTCTGCTTTGGGGTGCTGGGCTTGTATTAATTCCCGCAACAGTCGCACTGATCTTTATCAGCCAGAAAGATAAGATCAAACGCACCTAATCAGGTTAAGAATGGGTTAACTGTTAACTGTTAACGGTTAACTGTTACCGGTTGACAGAAAAACAGCGAACGGTCAATGGTCAACAGTTAATGCTCTTCCTTTTTCCTGGTACTTATAAGCTAGGACTTACACTCATAGACCTCGATCGCCTACTTTTTTACCAAATCTGCGATGCTCTACCGAAGTATTTTCGTAAAAAACCCGGTTTCTGGGCCCATGAGTGTAAGTCCGATCGGCTTAATCTCAGTAGAGATTTTATGTCTAAATCGTTAACATTAGGACTGACATAGGAGAAAGGCTAATGGTTAATTTTGGATTGAACTGGAGCAGTCTGCTGGGAATCGTCCTAGCAGTGGCCGGCGCAGGCCTGTACTTTCTGCGATCTTGGAAACCCAAACTAGCGCGAGATCACGATATTTTCTTTGCCGCTGTAGGCTTGCTGTGCGGCGGTATCCTGCTATTTCAAGGATGGCGACTAGACCCCATTCTGGCTTTCGGTCAGTTCCTTCTTTCTGGTACCGCCATCTTCTTTGCAGTAGAAAGCGTTAATTTGCGCGGCGCTGCAACGGCTGGCGCAAAAAGCCGCAACCAGATAGTAGATGAAGAGCGACCGGTCAGCAATGCCTACGCTTATGATAGTTATGACGCTGAGCTAGAACGACTTGAACCAGAAGAAGATTATCCTCCCCGTCCCCGAATTAGAGCAAGTCAAGATCCACGTTCCACGCGGGACAGCTATGATGAAGAACCGCGCCGCCGCCCATCAAGTCGTAGCAGTACACCCAGACCAGACTTAGGAGAAAAATCCCGCAAGCGGCCCGTGCGTCCCGGAACCTCCCCAACAGAGAAACCCGACGACTGGGAAGGAAGCGATCGCGAAGACAAGCCTACTCGCACGCGCAATAGCCGTCCCTCTGGGTCAGAGAGCCGTAACCCCGAAACTACAAGACCAAAAAGAAGCCGTCCTCCTGAAGAATCGAGGTCTCGCCGGAGTAGAGGTAGCGAAGACCCAACACCAGCAGACTATGTTGAGTATCGACCAGTAGATTACCCCGACGATAACACAGGCAATTCGACCAATTTTGAATAATCAGCAAAGGAGAAACTGGTAATTGAGAATTGGGAATTGGTAATTTGTCAAGGGGGAAAAAGAATCAATTTATTAGGAGTGAGGGGGAGAAAGATAAAAATTTCCCCCTCACCTTTTAGATTAAGGGCAGAGGTTTCTTCCGTATTCGGATAAAAACGGGAAGGCTTCCCTCTTAACCAGTACTTACGCAAAAAACCCGTAACGCCGCCATCTTGGCGGTCAAGTCACCGCCAAGATGGCGGCGTTACGTAAGTAATGCGTAAGTCTTATTAACTAAAATACAAAAACTGGGAACAAGAAATAAACAAAAAACAACAATTATCAATGAAAGATTAATATACAACTGACTATGCGATTACTTGAAATTGGCGATCCTGCTCCTTGGTTCTCTCTTCCTTCTACAGTCAACCCCTTGTTTCATTTCTCTACTGTTGGAGGTCGGCGGATCGTGCTGTTTTTCTGTGGCAGCACTGCCTTTGAGCCAATCCAAATTATGCTTAAATCCTTCCAAAATCTCCGAGCAGAATTTGAGCAATTACAAGTCCTATTTTTTGCTGTCAGCATCGATCCTGCTGATAAAGATCGAAATTTCCCTGCGGAAATCGCCCCTTCATTCATATTTTTCTGGGACTTCGATAAAACCGTAAGTAATAAGTACGGTGTTTGTCAAACAGTTGAGCAAGGAGAAACTATAGGTCTTCAATATGCTCCCTGTACCTTCGTTCTTAACGAAAATCTTCAGGTATTAAACATTTTTCCTATGGGAGATCCCGCTCAACACGCCGAGCAAGTCTTGCGTTTTTTCAAAGCTTTGCCCCCTGTTGAACAAGCCCGCCCCGCAAGCAGACACGCCCCAGTCCTAGTTATTCCTAATGTTTTGGACAAAGCTTTTTGCCGTAGTTTGATTGAGTTTTATCAAGCCGAAGGCGGTAGTCCTTCTGGTTTTATGAGGCAAATAGAGGGGAAAACAGTAGGTTTGTTAGACGATAGCTTCAAGAAGCGACAAGACGTATTTATTCAGGAGCCTAAATTACAACAAAAGTTGAGTGATTTGATCGTTCGTCGTGTCTGCCCGGAGGTAGAAAAGGCATTTCAGTTTAAAATAACTAGGTTTGAACGCTATCTTGTGGGTTGTTACGATGCCGATAGTGGCGGCTACTTCCGGTCCCACCGCGATAACACCAGTAAAGCTACACTGCACCGACGCTTTGCGATGACTCTTAACCTAAATGTAGGAGAATATATGGGTGGATATCTACGGTTTCCAGAGTACGGGCCTAACGGCTATCGAGGGGAGATTGGAACTGCGATCGTCTTTTCTTGCTCGGTGTTGCACGAGGCGACACCAGTAACTAGGGGTCAACGTTTTGCTCTTTTGTCCTTTTTCTATAATGACGAGGATGCTAAAGTGCGCGAAGCCAATTTTAAGTATCTTGCTAACGAACCAGCGTTGAGAATTCGGGAACCAGTTTGAGAATGGTCTATAAATAAAGAAGCGAGTCTTTGATTGTGAGTGTTGCAACCCGATCGGGACTTAGGCACTTTGACTACAGAAACCGGGTTTTTTACTGAATCTGCGGGCGGTAACGAAGTATATTCGGAAAAAACTGTTTGGACTTCGGTGGAAGTGCGGTTTCTGGGCCCATGAGTGTAAGTCCTACTGATATTAAATCGGGACTTAAACCCAGCGATTAATCTGGCCGGAGCCCCATTAGAGAAAGTAAGGCTAGTTCAGCCTGAAGTTATTCCTGTGGACTGGAAGGGGCCGACTTCCCAGGATGAAGCAGGAAGTGAACATCAGCTTACGATCGGTAGGTTTGAGTAAGTTTCATAGAATGGCATTGAGCGGATAAAAAATAAGATGAATTTCAAAATTTTGGGCTTGGCATTATCGGGAATCTTAACAGTTGGATCGGCACTGGGAGCAAGTGTGGCTGCCACGCCATCACTTCAGGGGGTGCAGGGCTTAACGCAAGTTAAGCTGAGGCATTTAGAGGGTGCGATCGCTCAACAAGATGTTGACGAAACCACAAATATCCGCGTCTACGAACGAGCTAGTCCCGCTGTCGTTACCATCGATACGGACAAAGCTAACGGTAGCGGTACGATCGTTACTCCAGATGGGATGGTGTTGACTAACGCTCACGTTGTCTCCGAAGGCGGAACTGTGACGGTAATTCTGGCAGACGGTAGCAAAGTTACAGCCGATGTGATTGGCTTTGGGGAAGACGGTTTAGACCTAGCTGTGGTGAAAATACGCGATCGCACTAATTTACCGACAATTCCTCTGGCGGCTGCTGGTTCGATAAAAGTTGGTCAGCGGGCCTATGCGATCGGCAATCCCTTTGGTCAATTTCAGGGTACTTTTACTGTCGGGATCGTCAGCCGCATGGACAAAGATCGAGGCTTGATTCAAACCGATGCTGCCATCAATCCAGGTAATTCTGGGGGGCCTTTACTAAATAGCGCTGGAGAATTAATTGGAGTCAACACTTCGATTTTTACTCGCGGTCAAGGTGGAGGTAATATTGGCATTGGTTTTGCCATCTCTGTAGACAAAGTGCCGCCATTCCTAACAGCGGTGCGAGAAGGTCGAGCTTCCCGCGTCTCCCAGAGGCGAGGTTCGATTTTTGGCAGCCAACAACCTCAAAAATTGATGCTAAACGGGCCAATGGTCAATGGCAAGCTTACAGACAAGTCCAGCATCTTGCCAGTGGACAATAGCTTTTTTGACCTCTACTCCTTTGAGGGTAAAGCTGGCCAGGAAGTGACGATTGATATGAAGAGCGAAGATATTGACCCTTATTTGATTTTGTTGGGGCCTCTTCAGCGCGAAATCGCTCAAGATGATGATGGTGGGGGTAATAAAGATGCTCGCATTGTGGTGACGTTACCCGCAGATGGTACTTACACTATACTGGCAAATTCTTATGAAGCACGGCAATCGGGGTCTTATACTTTACAACTTAAGGGTAGTGCGCCGACTCGGGTTGCTCCGCCAGAGTCAAGAAGTATAATTTTGCAGGAAGATGGGGTTTTAGCTGAAGGTGCTCCTGTACTTGAGTCTGACGGGAGTCTTTACCGCGAGTATACTTTTGAAGGCCGTGCCGGACAGTCTGTCAGGATTACGCTCGAAAGTTCTGAGTTTGATCCGTATTTGGCATTGTTTGGCCCGAATAGCAGGTTAGTTGCGGAAAATGACGACATTACTGAGTCAAGTCAAGATGCTGCGATCGCTGTGACTTTACCTGTTGCGGGTACTTATCGAGTGATTGTTAATGCTTATGATTCTACAGGTCGAGGCCGCTACACTCTGACAGTCCGTTAAAAACAGAGAAAGGAAAGGTCTTTTTCTTTATTCCAAATTGAGGTAATTCATGCGTCAAGTTAGATTTTGGGCGATCGCGCCAGTTAGCCTACTAGCTGCTTTTTCTGGCAACCCAGTCATTGCTGCGCCAGTGTCCCAGTCTAGTCAGGTTGTTGGCAACACTAGCTCTTCCTTCGTTTCAGCAGAATTTCCTCAGAGGAAGTCTGTTCTTTTGTCTGCGGCTAATTCTGTTTTAGCTCAGGAGAGTCCTGAACCGTCGCCTTCTCCATCAGTATCGCCATCTCCTAGACCTTTACCACCTTCTCCTAGACCTTTGCCACCCTCGCCGAGCCCTTCCGAATCGCCATCTAGTGTGATCTTGGAAAAAGACGGGGAACTGAGCCCTACTAACTCGTCTGTACTGGAAATTGATGGAAGTCTGTTCGACCAATATAGCTTTGACGGTCGTCAGGGTCAAAATGTGACTATTACTTTAGAAAGTCCTGATTTTGATACCTATTTAGCACTGTTTGATTCCACTGGCAAATTGATTGAAGAAGCTGACGATATGGGAGATAGTTGCAACTATCAAGATGAGACGACCAAGAAAGATTTTATTAGCAAGGGGTTGTGCAATTCTAGGCTAAGTATTACTTTACCCGCCACTGGCAACTATAAAGTAATTGTCAATGGTCGAGATAAAACCGATCGTGGTAAGTACACCTTGACTATCCGTAACAATTAAAAAAGGCAGGGGAAAGTAAAATTCAAATATTGCTTTCCCCTTGATGATAGCTTCCGATCCCAATTCTCCAAAGTTATACAACAGTATAGGCAGAAGGCAGGATGGAAGAGGCAAGAGGTCGATCTTCTGAAGTTAACTCAACAATGCAGATTGTCTCAATAATTTGGACAATTGGGATCGGAAGCTAAAAACATTAGGTTGGGTAAGACGAAGTGAAACCGACCACCTTGGGAATTAAAAATTCTTCATTAATTCGGATGCCAAAGGCATCGATATAAATTACATCCCCAACCAGGTAAAGAAATCCTGGCGGGTGAAGAATTCTAGCAATAACAGCGCTACAAATCCGATCATAGCAAAACGTCCATTAATTTGTTCAGCATAGGGAGTCCAACCAAAGGCAGGTTCGGGTTTATTTGAGGTTTCAGGAGTTGATTTTGGTGGGGAAGTTGGGGTTTCAGATGTCATTTTTGTTTAAAATTTTAGGTGAGGAATTGACTGCTACAACTGCGATGATTGCCAATAGATTAGTCTTCTAAGTTTTGCACAGATTCGATCAGCGATCGCACTGTTTCTCTACCTTCTGATGGTTCAAACGATAGAGGAAATTTACCTCTAGCAATCATGCGTAAACCCAAGGGGCCAAGACTAAGCAAACCTTTGATATCGCGGAAGTAGTTACCTACTACTTGTACACCAAATTTACGCTCATCAATCCAACCGCCTTGCTTGACTAAATCAATTAAGACTTTGCGGTGGCGGATGGAACGGCTGGCTTGTGCGTCTTTGCGATCGAGGATGTCTTGTTTAATTTTACCAATTTGATCCATTGGTGCAACATCCATTGGGCAAACAGAATTACAGTAGTAACAGCGGGTACAACCCCACACCCCAACTGTGCCTTGATTGTATTTTTCTAGTCTGTTTTCTGTATCGCTGTCGCGGTTATCTGCTACCATGCGGTAGGCTTTGGCGAGGGCGTGAGGGCCGACAAATTCGGGATTAACTTCGCGGGCATTACATTCAGAATAACAGGCTCCGCAGAGTATACAATTACCTGTTTGATTGAGTTTTTCTCGTTCTTCAGGTGTTTGGAGAAATTCACGTTCGGGAATTTTTCTAGCTTCGGTACTGACGTAGGGTTCGACGGCTTCTAGGTTATTCCAAAAGCTGGTCATATCTACGACTAAATCTTTAATCACTGGCATATTACCCATTGGGGCAATTGTGATTTCGGGGATTGAGTCGGTGGGGGTTTGGGCTGAGTTTGCCTTGGCAATTTCTTGGAGTCTTTTGACTTCGCTACCGATGTTTTCTTTGCAGGCTAATGCGGATCGACCGTTAATTCGCATGGAACAACTACCGCAAATTGTGTTGCGGCAATTTTTACGGAAGGCTAGGGTTCCGTCTTGTTCCCATTTGATGCGGTTGAGGCAGTCGAGGACGGTGTTTCCTGGTTCTGCGTCGATGGTGTAGGTCTGAAATTCGGGGGCGGAGTTTTGGGTTTGGCGAGTTATTTTAAAGCGGATTTGCATAGTTGAATTTGGGGGAGTTATAGCAGAAGGCAGGAGGCAGGAGGCTCTTATGTAGGAGGAAAATGCAATACTAGAAATGGTTTGGGCGATCGGAAATGTCCTAACCGTTGTGGCGGTTGCTATATATCTATTTTAGGGCTTAATCTTTAGTAATAAGCAATAAGTCCGGGCGAATAAATTCGCGGCTACACAAATAAAATGAAGCCTTGGCGAATATAATTCGCGGCTACACAAACGAAGTGCGCCTTCGCGGACTGTAGAATTTTAACCCGCGTAGGTGGGTTTGGTTTGTGTAGATGCGGTTTTAACCGCCAATTTTCAGTAGAATTTTAACCCGCGTAGGCGGGTTTGGTTTGTGTAGATGCGGTTTCAACCGCCGAGTTTAAAGTAATATGGTTTCATTGTCTAAGTTGCGATCGCAGGTGCATAAATGACATACAGCCTGAGAATTGCTGATTTACCAACGAATGAACGGCCCCGCGAACGATTAATGGCAATTGGGGCTAAAAGTCTCTCAACGGCGGAGTTAATCGCGATTCTCTTGGGTACGGGTCAGGGGCCTGGCAAGCTTTCGGCGGTGGGTCTGGGACAATTTATTTTAAATCAATTAAGCCTACATCAGCGCGATCCGCTGTCTATATTGCGAAATATTAGCGTTCAGGAGTTGACGCAAATTCACGGGATTGGGCCGGCGAAGGCGACAACGATTTTGGCGGCGGTTGAGTTGGGAAAGCGGGTTTTTCAGTCGCGATCGCCTGATTTGGCGATGATTGATAGTCCCCAGGCGGCCGCAGACGCGCTAAGTCAGGATTTGATGTGGAAGCAGCAGGAACATTTCGCGGTGTTGTTGCTGGATGTGAAAAATCGGTTGTTAGGGACGCAGGTGCTCACGATTGGGACGGCGACGGAGACTTTGGCCCATCCACGAGATATTTTTCGGGAAGTGATTCGTCAGGGGGCCACGCGCGCGATCGTTTCTCACAATCACCCATCGGGGAATCTGGAACCGAGCCCAGAAGATATTGCTTTAACTAAGCAATTGTTAGCGGGGGCGCAGTTTTTGGCGATTCCGCTGTTGGATCATTTGATTTTGGGAAATGGGGATTTTCGGAGTTTGCGACAGACTACGAGTTTGTGGGAGGAGTACCCGCAGGGGGATTGAGGGAGGAAAGGTTAATTTGGAGGTTGATTTATTTTGGTTGGTTGTGTTATATTTGTTATTCGCGGGCGATTAGCACAGTGGTAGCGCACTTCCTTCACACGGAAGGGGTCACAGGTTCAAATCCTGTATCGCCCATTTATAGAACCCATTTGACATCTTTTAGACCAATAGTCCGGACAGTTTTTAAGCAGCCAGAGTACCATAAGACAAGACTGAAGGGAGGTTAGGATGATTTAAAATCAAGTCCTTGTCTAAATCTAACTTGCTAATAAATGTATAAAGTAGATGCCGATTGAATTCCAGACGTTTATAAGAGGCCATCGAAAACACGAATGGATGGGCAGACAAGTGGCGATTATAGGCTTCATATTTGGCTAAGTTTAAGGCAACTAGTCAGTTTTTTTAAGCTTAACCTAAAGAGTGTCTTTTTTTCTGCCTTTGAGATTCAAATTTTACTTACTTTTTTGTGGACGGGCGATCGCGTCTCTACTCCAAAACTGTCCGGAGTATTGTAATTCAATAGTCAGATGTTCAGGATGATAACCATGATCTAAGAGGATTGTGATTTTGGGAATATGGTTCTTCCGTATTTAGCATACTAAATACGGAAGAACCGGAGTCCTAAGTAAAATGCAATTATTGAATTTGCCTTCCGACTTCTGTGATAAGTCCTAGAACCGCCTTCTTGCTATCCTTCACCAACGCGATCGCAAAATTCATCTGCCCATTCTAAAGAATAGCTGAACCTTTGCCCCCTGATTGCGTGCCTTTCCAACTCGGACTAATAAGTGGGCTAAGCGATCGCAACTAGGCTGAGTATGTTGTTAGGATAATTCCCTAAAAAGCCCACAATCGCAGAAAATCCCTTTGTTCAACAACAAAAAGCCCCATTCCCCAGTAGGATCGATATGCTTAGGTATAGATACACTAAAACTTCATAGGAGAACTCTTTGATGGATCTGGTTGCACTCCAGAACTCGCTGGATAATATCTCATTTGCCATTCTCTTCGCCACCATGCTGATTTACTGGGGAGGCGCAGCATTTCCTGGTATCCCCTATCTGTCAGCTTTAGGTACTGCGGGAATGGCGATCGCCAATCTTGCGATCGCAGCTTTGCTTGGGGCTCGCTGGCTAGAAGCCGGTTATTTCCCCTTAAGCAACCTTTACGAATCCCTATTTTTCTTAGTTTGGGGGATTACAGCCATCCACATCCTGGCTGAAAATATGAGCGGATCTCGCTTAGTCGGAGTAGCTACATCCCCCGTAGCAATGGCAATTTCAGCCTTTGCCACCCTCACTTTACCCGAAACCATGCAATCAGCGGAACCCCTAGTTCCCGCCCTCAAGTCAAACTGGCTGATGATGCACGTTAGCGTGATGATGCTGAGTTATGCAACTTTAATGGTAGGCGCACTCCTAGCGATCGCCTTCCTGATCGTCACTCGCGGCCAAAACATCATACTCACAGGTAGTTCTTTTGGAACCAACAGCAACCGCAACGGTGACAACCACCTCCAACGCCCTGAAAACCTCGTAATTCAACCACAAGATAATCTACTTACTTCCCCTGCAACCACTGCAACCTCTAACAACAATGGTCACAGCAAAACCGCTGTCTTAGAATTAGTTGCAACCCAAACATCCCCCGTTTCAAAAACTGAACTCCTCTCTCCTCAGCGCTTGAATTTAGCAGAAACTCTCGATAACATTAGCTATCGTATCATTGGTTTGGGATTTCCCCTACTTACCATTGGCATCATCGCCGGCGCAGTTTGGGCTAACGAAGCTTGGGGTTCCTACTGGAGTTGGGACCCGAAAGAAACTTGGGCACTAATCACTTGGTTAGTATTTGCCGCCTATTTGCACGCCCGCATCACTCGCGGATGGCAAGGACGAAAACCTGCAATTTTAGCAGCAACAGGATTTTTCGTAGTTTGGGTCTGCTATTTAGGAGTTAATCTATTAGGAAAGGGCCTTCATTCTTACGGCTGGTTTTTCTAATCAAAGTCATTGAAACCCGCGCAGGCGGGTTTAGTTTGTGTAGATGCGGTTTCAACCGCCCAATAAACGCGGCCTTAACCGCCGACAAAATGAAATAATTACCAAGGACAATCAACATGAACAATACAGATAATTTGCTCAATAGCGACGATGTTTTATCTGCCAGTGCCAGCGCTTTAATGTTTCAATGCACGTTCAAAGTTAGCGAATTGATGACCATCTTACAGTCAAAAATATCCGACGAAGAATTGTTTATTGACGGCATAGAGTGCGAACTTTTAAGTCCTGGGCAAAACTGGAAAAAAGGAAAAGTTAGGTTGCGTTTAGAATTTACACCCGATACTTTAGAAGTAGAAGATAACTCTTATAATGTAGGAGATGAAGAAGAGACTGTTCCCGGAGCAAATAACGGTTATCCAACTACAGATAATGGTCAGGGAAATTCAGAGCCAACTTACAACGAGCTTCCTATATCCATGTATCCCGACGGCAACCCTGAAAGTGTAGGAATGTGGAGCTAAATATTGGTAATTGTTAGTTGTTAGTTGTGAGTTGTAGAACAAGGAACCCAGAAACCGGGTTTTTTACGAAAATACTTCGTTCCCGCCCACAGATTCCATAAAAACCCGGTTTGTTTCTCTGCTCATAGCGCATAAATCCTGAATAAGCAATTACCAATTACCAACTACCAACTACCAATTACCAACTACCAATTACTAACAACTAACAACCAACAACCAACAACTAACAATTACCAATTACCAATGACCCCCAACCTACCCCCTCAATACGATCCCTTCGCCACCGAAGCTAAGTGGCAAAAATATTGGGAAGACCACCAAATTTTTAAAGCCGACCCCGAAAAAGGTGGCGAACCTTATTGCATCATTATCCCACCTCCAAACGTCACCGGCAGCCTCCACATGGGCCACGCTTTCAATAACTCCTTAATTGATGCACTAATTCGCTATCACCGCATGAAAGGCGATAATACCCTTTGTCTCCCCGGTACGGATCACGCCAGCATCGCAGTTCAAACTATCCTCGAAAAACAACTCAAAGCTGAAGGCAAAACTCGCTACGATTTAGGCCGCGAGAAATTCCTAGAAAAAGCTTGGCAATGGAGAGCAGAATCCGGCGGTACAATAGTTAATCAACTGCGACGGCTGGGATTGTCCGCCGATTGGTCGCGGGAACGCTTCACAATGGATGAAGGCTTATCAAAGGCAGTATTAGAAGCTTTTATTCGACTCTATGAAGAAGGGCTAATTTATCGCGGTAATTATTTAGTTAACTGGTGTCCCGCCAGTCAGTCAGCCGTATCAGATTTAGAAGTAGAAAATAAAGAAGTTAACGGTAATTTATGGCATTTCCGCTATCCTCTTACTGATGGTAGCGGCTATGTGGAAGTAGCGACAACTCGACCCGAAACAATGTTAGGTGATACCGGAGTTGCAGTTAATCCTAATGATGACCGCTACAAACATTTAATTGGCAAAACTATAACTCTGCCAATTATGAATCGCCAAATCCCTATTTTTGCCGATGAATTAGTCGATCCAACCTTCGGGACTGGTTGCGTGAAAGTCACTCCCGCCCACGATCCTAATGACTTTGAAATGGGTCAACGTCATGGGTTGCCGTTTATTAATATTATGAATAAAGACGGTAGCTTAAATGAAAATGCAGGCCCGTTCCAAGGACAAGACAGATTTGCCGCCAGAAGGAATGTTGTTAAACAGCTAGAAACTGATGGTTTTCTGGTAAAAATTGAGGAGTATAAGCATAAGGTTCCTTATAGCGATCGCGGTAAAGTTCCAGTTGAACCCCTCCTGTCAACTCAGTGGTTTGTCAAGATTCAACCGCTGTCTGAAACTGCTTTAGAATTTCTGGATAAAGAAAATCAACCAGAGTTTATACCTGCACGTTGGACAAAAGTTTATCGCGATTGGCTAGTTAAAATTAAGGATTGGTGTATCTCGCGGCAATTATGGTGGGGACATCAAATTCCTGCTTGGTATGCTATCAGCGAAACTGGCGGAGAAATTACTGATTCTACACCTTTTGTGGTTGCTAGAAATCAAGCGGAAGCAGAAGAAAAAGCTCAAGCAAAATTCGGGGAAAATGTCAAGATCGAACAAGATCCAGATGTGTTGGATACTTGGTTTTCATCGGGACTATGGCCGTTTTCGACAATGGGATGGCCGGAGGAAACACAGGATTTAGCAAGATATTACCCCAACACTACTTTATCAACTGGTTTTGATATCATCTTTTTCTGGGTTGCCAGAATGACGATGATGGCGGGACATTTTACGGGTAAAATGCCATTTAAAACTGTTTATATTCACGGTTTGATGTTAGATGAAAATGGCAAGAAACAAGCAAAAACTGCTGGTAATGGCATCGATCCGCTGATTTTAATTAATAAGTACGGTACTGATGCTTTGCGTTATGCCTTAATGCGAGAAACGGCGGGTGCGGGTCAAGATGTACGCCTGGATTACAATCGCAAAACTCAGGAGTCGGCGACTGTGGAAGCGTCGCGTAATTTCACTAATAAGATGTGGAATGCGGCCCGGTTTGTGATGATCAGTTTAGAAGGGAAGACACCGCAACAATTGGGTGCACCTGTAGAGGGTTTAGAATTGTGCGATGGTTGGATTCTTTCTCGCTATCATCAAACTGTAGAAGCAACTCGCAACTATATCGAGAATTACGGTTTGGGAGAAGCTGCTAAGGGACTTTACGAGTTTATTTGGGGTGATTTTTGCGACTGGTACATTGAGTTAGTTAAGTCTCGCTTGCTACCCGATGCCGATCCTACCTCAAAGCAAGTTGTGCAGCAAACTTTAGCTTATGTACTGGAAGGGATTTTAAAATTATTACATCCTTTCATGCCCCATATTACTGAGGAAATTTGGCATACTCTCACTCAAAAAGGTGAAGAAGAATGTCTCGCTTTGCAAGCTTATCCAGAGGCGGATAAATCTCTAATTGATGCTGAATTAGAACAGCACTTTGAGTTGTTATTTGGTACAATTAGAACAATTCGTAACTTACGAGCGGATTCTGACATTAAACCCAGCGTTAAAGTGACAGTAATTCTGCAAAGCGAAAGCGAGAAGGAACGCCAAATCTTGACAGTAACAGAATCGTACATTCAAGATTTAGCTAAGGTTGAAAACTTGACTATTACTCGGAGTTTAGATCCTAATTCTCCGCTGCTTAAGGGGGGCGATGGTGGATCTATTGCGGGAGTTGTAGGGACTGTGCAAGTAATAATTCCTCTAGCGGGAGTGGTAGATATTGCAGCTTTACGCGCTAAATTAGAGAAGAAACTTGGCAAAGTGGAAGCGGAAGCAAAATCTATTTCTGCACGTTTGAATAATCCTAAGTTTGTAGAAAAAGCTACTTTAGAAGTTGTTCAAGGTGCGAAAGATGCTTTAGCTGAAGCGGAGAAACAGGCGGAAATTTTGCGCGATCGCATAAATCAATTTTAAACCGTAGCGCCGCCCTTTGGCAATAAAATTACCGCCCAGAGGGCGGCGTTACGAATAGCTAAGTCCTAATAATTGGCAGAAAAATAGCTATGTTACACTTAGCTCAAGTAGAAAAGGAAAAAATTTTAGGACAAATAGCTTTAAGATTACTGGCTTGCCAACAACCGGACAATACTTGGGCTATTCTTGGGGAAAAAAATGTTTTCCTTACTATAGATACAATTCTCAACTCAAGTTTTAACTACACCTTCAATGAAGGCATATTAGTGTTAGTAGAGATTACAGAGCATCAGGAAATTTCAAGTATTAAAGACGCAACAGAATGGGTACTTAAACTCGTACAGCAATATTTAACTAAAGGAATTACGCCAGATTTTTTACAGCAAGAATGTGAAAAAGCCGAACAGTGCAGACAGATTTTAACATTACAAAGCCAAGAATTATCGCGCCGCGCTATAGAAATAGAAGCACGGCGGGAACAGATTCAAACCTTAGAAGAAAAACTCCATCGTGAGAAACAGCTTTTGGAAATGATGGCTGCCAAATTAAAAGCACAACCCAATTAATAGTAAGATTGTACTTCTGGACAAGACTTCCATACAATGCTATAATCTAAGATAGATTGAATCCGGGAATAAAGACTTATGAACATCACCTTAAAACCCGAACAAGCCGAGTTAATCCCACAAAAACTCAACAGTGGTAAATACCATAATGCTGAAGAAGTAATTGCCGAAGCATTCCAATAGCCTTTGAGCTCAACTAGTCTTCCAGTGGCAGCGATCGCAACGTCACAGATCGGTCGGTTTCCTGTCCGAACTCCTGATATTTTTGAGATAGGAAACGTCTATAACAACACAGGCTGCCTATCTTTACTTTACCACAACCTTGCTCAATCTTTACCCGGCATGGGTTTCGGGAGGGTTGTCACCCTCCCCCAGGTTCAAATCAATAACCCTCTAAAATTCGTAAATTTCCAATATAATAAACATCATGGAAAACCGAGTTCTCTACGTTCGTCTCCCTTGCAATCCCATTTTCCCAATTGGAGTTGTCTACCTCTCGGATCATGTTCACAAGCTGTTTCCAGACGTGAAACAGAAGATTTTCGATCTGGGTGCAGTGCCTCCTTTAGACTTTAATAGCGCCTTAGATGCTTGCGTAGATGAATTTCAGCCAACATTGCTAGTTTTCTCCTGGCGAGATATTCAGATTTACGCACCAGTTGGCGGTAGAGGCGGGAACCCGCTTCAGAATGCCTTTGAGTTTTATTATGCTAAAAATCCTTTGATTAAGATGCGAGGCGCATTAGGGGGACTGCGATTAGCGACTTCCTACTATGCGGAACTTTGGCGCAATTTGGGGTTAATTAAACGGGGGTTGAAACGCGCCCAAAAATATCATCCCGAAGCACGTTTAGTGGTGGGTGGTGGTGCTGTAAGCGTGTTTTATGAGCAATTGGGCCGGAGTTTACCAGCAGGAACAATTGTCTCCGTAGGTGAGGGAGAGGCGCTGTTAGAGAAATTGTTGCGGGGTGAGGATCTTAGTAACGAACGGTGTTATATTGTTGGCGAAACTACGCCGCGCGATCGCTTAATTCACGAAAAGCCAGCCAATATTGAAAAAACCGCTTGTAATTACGATTACATTGAAACCATCTGGCCGGA
This sequence comes from Kamptonema formosum PCC 6407, assembly GCF_000332155.1. Taxonomy (GTDB): domain Bacteria; phylum Cyanobacteriota; class Cyanobacteriia; order Cyanobacteriales; family Microcoleaceae; genus Kamptonema; species Kamptonema formosum. The sequence goes on from NZ_KB235898.1 coordinate 532,618, forward strand.
ATTACAGTATTACTTTCAAGACCAAGATTTCTACGTTGGCGTACAAACTAAACGCGGCTGTCCTCATAATTGCTGCTACTGCATTTATACAGTAATTGAAGGTAAACAAGTGCGGATTAATCCTGCGGATGAAGTAGTTGCAGAAATGCGGCAACTATACGATCGCGGCATTCGTAATTTCTGGTTTACCGACGCTCAATTTATCCCCGCACGTAAATACATCGATGATGCTGTTGAGTTATTGCAGAAAATCCTTGATGCTGGGATGACTGATATTCACTGGGCCGCTTATATTCGCGCAGATAACTTAACGCCGCAGTTGTGCGAATTAATGGCAAAAACGGGGATGAATTACTTTGAAATTGGCATTACTAGCGGTTCCCAGGAACTCGTTAGGAAGATGCGAATGGGTTATAATTTGCGTGTAGTTTTGGAAAATTGCCGCGATTTGAAGGCGGCTGGTTTTAACGATTTGGTTTCGGTGAATTACTCATTTAATGTGATTGATGAAACCTTTGATACGATTCGCCAAACTATTGCCTATCATCGGGAATTAGAACGGATTTTTGGCGCTGATAAGGTGGAACCTGCAATTTTCTTTATTGGGTTGCAGCCTCATACTATTTTAGAAGAGTATGCGTTTAAGAAAGATATTCTCAAACCTGGTTACGATCCAATGAGTTTAATGCCTTGGAATGCCAGGAAGTTGTTGTGGAATCCTGAACCTTTGGGTTCATTTTTTGGGCAAGTTTGTTTAGATGCTTGGCAAAGAAATTCTAATGATTTTGGCCGCGAAGTGATGGCAATTTTAGAGGAAAAATTAGGATGTGCTGATTTGGAAGAAGCGTTAAGTGCGCCTGTGGAAGTGAAGGAGAAAAAGTTAGTAACAGTTAACGGTTAACCGTTAACTGTTAACTAACAATTAAGCAGTTTCGTGCTGTTTTCGCCAAGCGGGATGCCATAACAACTCCGCAGTCGATCGCTTCTCCACCATTTCCTTAGTGATAGTACATCGAGCCACATCCTTGCGGGAAGGTAACTCGTACATCACATCCAGCATCAACTCTTCCAAGATGCTGCGGAGAGCCCGCGCACCAGTTTTGCGACGATAGGCCTCCTGTGCGATCGCCTTCAGCGCATCCCCTTGAAATTCTAACTGCACATTGTCCATCTTCAGCAGCTTTTGATATTGCTTAACCAGCGCATTTTTGGGCTCAGTTAATATCTCCATCAAAGCCGCCTCGTCTAAGGGCGAAATCACCGTCACAACAGGCATCCGTCCCACAAACTCAGGAATTAAGCCAAACTTCACTAAGTCATCAGGTTGTGCGTGTTGCAAAATATCTGCTGCACGTTTATCCTTTGCCGGAATACCATTAGCTATACCTTCCGCTTCTTGGGGCTGAATAAAGCCCAAAGATTTCTTACCAAGACGCTGTTCAACTATTTTTTCCAAACCAACAAAAGCACCGCCACAGATAAATAGAATTTTGCTAGTGTCAAGTTGAATAAAATCTTGGTAAGGATGCTTGCGGCCACCTTGAGGGGGGACATTTACTACCGTTCCTTCTAATATTTTCAGCAAAGCTTGCTGTACGCCTTCGCCGGAAACATCGCGCGTGATCGAAGTGTTTTCGCTTTTACGGGCAATCTTGTCAATTTCATCAATGTAAATGATACCGCGTTGGGCAGTTTCTACATCAAAGTCTGCCACTTGTAGCAGTCTGAGTAAGATATTTTCCACATCATCACCGACATAGCCGGCTTCAGTCAGCGTCGTTGCATCCGCTACCGCAAAGGGAACATCCAGCATTTGCGCCAAACTTTGAGCAAGGAGGGTTTTGCCGCAACCTGTGGGCCCAACGAGTAAGATATTGGATTTTTGGAGTTCTACGGCATCATCAGGGGTAGGCTTGGTAGCCTTATCTCGATCCACACTCAAACGCTTGTAGTGGTTGTAAACGGCCACTGAAAGCACTTTTTTCGCCGAGTGTTGGCCGATTACGTGGTTGTCCAAATGTTGCTTGATTTCTACTGGTTTGAGAATGGCAGTTGTAGAGGTTTTGGACTTTCCGGGTTTGCGTGGTTGCGATCGCGTGGGGTTTGAGAGAGATTCTCGCATCTCTGAGTTAGACGTTCCCACAGCAGCTTTGCTTGAGTCAAAAAACTCCTCTTCTAAAATTTCGTTGCACAGTTCCACACACTCATCGCAAATGTACACGCCGGGCCCGGCAATTAACTTACGGACATACTCCTGCGACTTGCCACAAAAGGAGCATCTTAATTGGGAATCATATTTAGACATATCTGCCTCTTACATTACTGTTGCGGTTGTTTGTCCCGATGAGGGGAGCTGCGGCTGGATCGACTTTTGCTGTATCCCTTGGGAGTTAGGCTTTTCGCTCTCTACTTCTAAACTAGCACTGACTGCTATTTATTTGAGGAAAGAAACTATTTGCGGTTGCTGGGCTTGTTTTCTGGGAGGTGCGTTGGCAAAGTCCGCCGTAGGCTCGCTATTTCCTGGTAGAAAGGTGCGATCGCGTCTCAGTTAGCAAAACTCATATAATCTAAGTAGGAAAAGAGCGAAAGGTAATTTTATATGAAAGAATTAAATAAATTAGAACTAGATGGAATTAAGAACATGGGGGCAGTTTACACTCAGGTTAAGCTGACAAATGCAATAGATGAAGCTCTAGTCAGTCGGGGTTTGCTCGCACCTCGGCTATTGCGTGAGTGTGAAACGGAAGGTCTAGTAGATACAGGCTCAGTTTACCTAGTAATTTCAGCAAAGATAGTAGAGCAGTTAGGTTTACGAATTATAGCACAGCAGCTTGTCAAGTATGCTGATGGTCGTCAGGAAACTGTAGGAGTAACGGAGGCTATATTAATTGAAGTTGAGGGGCGTAGGACTACGGAGGATGCACTGGTGACAGGGGATGAGGTATTAATTGGTCAGGTGGTTTTGGAGAAGTTAGATTTGCTTGTAGATTGTAAAAATCAGCGGTTGATGGGTAATCCAGCTAATCCTGATTATCCTGTAACTTATATTAAGTGAAAAGAAGGGGCTAGGGACTAGGGACTAGGGACTAGGGAAAGAGGAAGAGAGGGAGATGGGGGAGATGGGGAAGATGGGGGAGATGGGGGAGATGGGGAAGATGGGGACGATGGGTAATTAGCGATTAGCGATTAGCCATTAGCGATTAGCCATTAGCCATTACCAATTACCAATTACCAATTACCAATTTATCGCAGAGTAACTTTGACTGATGTTTGTATTGATTTACTGGCCACTATCAGAATGCGGTAGACTCCAGACTGAGGTAATTTAGCTAAAGCTTCGCCGTTGCCTTGATCGAGCAGTTCTCCCGATGGAGATTCGATCGCTACATCTACATCCTTAGCAGTGACGGTCATTGTTTGCCCAACTTTCGCCTGAATTGTTAAAGGCTGGATTTCGTAGGCGGATAATTTAAGTTCAATGCTGGTATCTTTTGCTCCTCGCGCCATCGGGAGTTTGCGGTCTGGTTTATATGACCAGATTGCTTTAAAGTCACGTTCCAAAACAAAGCTAGTTGTCTGTTTTTTGGGGGTGATCCTTACTCGATAAAGACCTGACTCCGGTAATACCCCTACCCATTGGCTGACCTCTGTTTGAATTATGCCTAATCTTTGCCCGCTGGGGCTAAACAGTTCTGCTGTCAAGCTTCCCGCCCACAGAGATAAAGTTAGTTCGCGCCCTTTTATTCCTTCAAAAATGTAAGTAGTAGGTTTAGCGATTGTCTCTCGAATTTCGGGGCTTGACATTCTCCGAATTGGCTCAATAGTTGGGGTTGTGGTATTGCCAAGTGCAGTTGTTGCCACAAATACGGCCAGTAGCCCTGACAGTATTAGTTTTTTCATTTAATGTCCCAGTTCTGATGGCATGAGGTGCTGTAGGACATTACTTCGGTTTCCCTGGCTACGCCGGAAAAAATGTGGCGATCGCGAACTGGGATAATGATGAGTTCTAGAGGTGGGTTGAGCTGATAAATTTTGTCTCTTACCAAAGATATTTGGCGGTTCTATGGGTTTGAAATAACCCGCCGTAATTAATTCCTAAAATATAATTAATTCCTAAAATTAATAAGTCCCCTTCAGATGATCTGAAGAGGACTTTGTGAAGAGTGGGGCGATCGCGCTTTGTGGAGGGCGATCGCGCGTAATCTAGTATGTATGCCTAATTGATTACATCAAGCCCAACTGGGACAAAATACCTTGACCAGTCAGGAACTCAGTAGCAAGACCAATTACAAAGCCCAGCATGGCCAGACGACCATTCCAAGTTTCGGCGAAATCGGTAAAGCCCAATTTGGTTGTTTCTTTAGTTTCCATGATCGCGAACCTCGTTTAATTTCAACCTTGTTAAGTAATGTAACACAAGGACAGAAACAATGCAACATTTTTTTACATTTTTGTCAAAGGCTTGCTGTGAGGGAAACGGAGGCAGTGCTGATTCATTCTTTTAAAGCTATAGTCTGACAGAGACTAAAGTCCCTGTCTCAAGTGCGAAAGTCGTCTGAAGACGACTAGACAGCTAGTATTTGAGTCGGTTTAAACCGACTTCAGCTATTAGGCAGGGACTTTAGTCCCTGACGGGTTTCGGGAAAATGAAATAGCTCTGCCCCTCTCCCCGATCTTCCTCTGAGTAAGCTATAACGACAAGTAAGGCATCTGGCGGTAAATCTGATGAAACTGATTAAACAAACTACTCTTCATTTCCAGGAAGCAGGTTCCGATAAGGTTTATGAAGTGGATCTGTGCCAGGTCGGGGAAGACCTTTATCTGGTAAACTTCCGCTACGGTCGCCGAGGTACGAACCTCAAAGAAGGGACAAAAACTGATAAAGCCGTGCCTTTGGCACAAGCTCAAAAAGTATTTGATAAGCTGGTTGGGGAAAAGACGAAAAAAGGCTATCGCGACGTTACGAGTGCAGGGGTAAGTGCTGCGCCTGCGGTACCCCAAACCGCCACAGTTACAGAGATTTCAGTTGGAGAGCCGCGTAAACAAGCTATTATCAATCGTCTCGCTCGTGGTAGCAATAGTAAATGGCCCCTCGAACGTGCTATCTGGCGTGCGGGGGAATTGAAGATCCGGGAAGCTGCGCCGTTGTTAATTCAATTATTTCGTAGTGGCGATCGCTTAAGAGATTATTGCATTGCTTGGGCCTTGGGTTGGTGCGGCGATGAGAGTGCAATTCCCCCACTTCAAAGAATTGTAAGCGGCGATCGCCTTCCTATTGAACCCAAAATGCCCGAATTTGTTTGCCGCATCGCCTGGGAAGCAATTGTTAAATTATCAGATGAAGAAACAAAAGCAACATTGCGCTCTGAAAAAATAAAACAATTACCGCCAGAATTGCGAGAAATAGCACAAAATGGTTCAGCGGAGGCATTCTCCACAGCCTTAATTAGTTATCTTAATAACAATGAAAGTCAGCGTTTTTCCGTACTCGATACTATCTATCAAATTGATAACAATTCAGTGCGACCCGCCCTACTTAATATTTTATCTACTGCACCGCTTCAACCCAACTATTTTAAACAAATTCGTCACATTTTCAAGATGGCTGAATATCGCCATGATGCCGAAGTTTTTGCGATTCTTACTCGTCGATTTGAAAAAGAATCGGCAATGTTCCGCAGCGATGGTAATTATATCCGACTTCCAGAAGGCGGGTACTTGAGAAAATACGAATATCATTATAATCCTCAAGCCCGCAAGCACGAAAGAGTTAAACTCAATGAATTTGTCCAGGAAATGGAGAGCGATAATGCGAGAATTGCCTATAGCAATAAAACTCGCGACTATCTACAACGGCGGGTTTGGCGAACTCTTAAACAATTAGGTGAAGAAAGTGATTCTGATTATATAAAAATGGCTGTCAACCTTCTTCTTCAATATACCGATGCTGATGCCGTAGAAGTTAAAAACAGCGATTTCCAGGTATGGAATTACTCTGACATGACTCGCATTCATTATAACCGTGACTGGGATAGTTATGCTGGCTATTTAACATTTAACCACATTTTATATGAGAATAGTCCCCGCTATGTTTTATTCCCAAATAACAAAGCATGGCGTTGTCAGGAAAACTATAAACCTGGAGATCCAGAACCCGAAGTTCGAGAAGAAGCATTTCCTCAACTGTGGCAGCAAAACCCAGAAGCACTGCTACAATTGTTATTAGCAAGTAACTGTCAGCCCGTTCATCATTTTGCCGTTAAAGCTTTAAAAGCTTGCCAACAATTTTGTGCAAATATTGACATTGACACAATTATCAAACTTCTTGGCAAACCCTACGCAGTTACAGCAGAGCTGAGTTTGAATTTAGTCATAAACGGTGGCTATCACAGACAGCCAGCCAACAAGAAATTAGTTCTTGCTGTTGCCAATTCTGTATCTCAAAATGCGCGGACATTGGCTTACCGCTGGATAGAAGAACAGCGGGAATATTTCTTAGAAGACAGCCAATTTATTGCTGCATTAGTGACTAGCGCACAAACAGATACTCGCCAATTTGCTCGTCGATTGTTGAGTTCATCAATTATTAATGATAACACTGCCAGAGTATTAATCGCCCGAATTATTGCTGAATTGTTAGCTTTCCCAGGAGAACCAACCGAATTAGGGGAAATAGCAAAAGAAATCACCGAAACTTTGCTAATTAGCTTTACACCACAACTGCGAAATTTAGGATTAGGAATTATCCTTGATTTACTCAGACATCCCCTACCTGAGATTCAAGAATTAGGGGCGCGGATTTTACTAAATCACGAAATCAACGCTGCTAATTTACCCCCGAATTTGATAGAGTCTTTACTAGAATCGCCCTACGAACGAGTGCGAGTAGTGGGAGTGAGATTATTTGGTCAATTACCCGATGAAACTTTGATCGGTTCTCAGAGTATTTTGATAATAGCAATGGCCGTTAATCCTGTGGCTGAAATCCGCAATGCGATTAGACCAGTCATTCGGCGTTTAAGCAGAGAATATCCAGCTTTTGCTACTCAGTTAGTCTCTGAGTTTATTGATGTGTTAATGATTCCAGAAAGACATCAAGGCGTTCACAGCTATTTAGTTAGTTTACTGCGAGAAGATATTCCCGAATGGATGTCTAGTATCGATCGAAATACCGCTTTGCGACTGCTTAAAGCTAAATCCTCTGCGACTCAAGAATTAGGAGGTTTTATCCTGGGAGTACATTACCCAACTTGGGCAGCAGAATTTGATATAATAGACATAGTTAAGCTGGCTAGTCACGAAATTTTGTCAGTGCGAGAAGCAGCGCGAAAAATGTTTGTAGCAAATTTAGATCGCATTCGTAGCAATTCCCAAGAAATGTTAGCGGCTGTCCGCCTACTTGAGTCAAAATGGGATGATTCGCGGGAATTTGCCCATCAAACTTTTAAGACAGAATTTTCTAGCGAAGAATGGACTCCAGAGGTGATGGTTAGCATCTGCGACAGCATTCGGGAAGACGTGCGCCAATTTGGACGAGACTTAGTGACTCGCAATTTTCAAGCAGCTTACGGACAAGATTATCTGCTAAAATTTAGCGAACATCCTTCGGGAGATATGCAGTTGTTTGCTACTAATTATCTAGAAAGTTATGCCGTAGATAGTCCCGATCGATTGAGAGAGTTAATGCCTTATTTTATCACCGTATTATCGCGCGTAAATCGGGGTAGAGTTGCTAAACAGAGAATTTTTACCTTTCTGGATGCAGAAGCGCAAAAAAGTCAAGCAGCGGCGATGGTTGTAGCCGAGATTTTAACCCGGCAATCTGCTACTATTGCCATTGGGGATAAGGCCGCTGCAATTCAAACTATGTTAAAAATTCACAAGGTTTATCCGCAGCTTAATTTACCTATTCAGGTGAAAGAAGTTGTAGAAGTTAGAAGTTAGTGTTTATGACGTGGCAAACGGAGTCATGCCCAAAAAAATCAGAGAGTTAAAAAGTATGTTATTGAAAGCAGGATTTACTTACCGTACTGGCAAAGGTAGTCATACCAAATGGTATCATCCTCTTCTATCTGGGGTAATTACTCTCTCAGGTAAAGATGGTAATGATGCTAAACCTTACCAGGAGGCAGATGTAAACAATGCAGTTCAGAAAATAGAAGAAATTAACAGAGAAGAAGAGGAAAAACAAAATGATTTGTCACTATAGTATGATTATCCAATGGTCAGATGAAGATCGGTGTTTTGTAGTCAGTCTCCCTGAGTGGGGGAAATTTTGTCACACGCATGGAGATACATATCAAGAAGCACTTAAAAATGCTCAAGAAGTGTTAGAACTTCTGATTGAGTCATCATTAGAAGACGGGAAACCTTTACCGCAACCTAAGATATTTGGAAAATCTTTTCAGCCAGTGGGATGACGAACCATGAAAGATTATCACTTTAATATTAATGTTTTCTACAGTGAAAAAGATGAGGGTTATATTGCCGATATTCCCGATTTAAAATATTGCTCTGCTTTTGGTTTAACACCAGAAGAAGCACTCCATGAAGTAATAATTGCTAAAACTGCTTGGCTTGAGGCCGCTATGGCCGAGAGTAAGCCTATTCCCACCCCCAAATATCGACCCGCAATTTACCAAGCTAGTTGAGGAAAAACAATGGAATTCAACTACTCTTACAAAGGCAACTCAGGTGTTAGCGAACGGGGTGGAAATACCCAGATGTCTTTCTCCCCAGACACCAAACGCCCACCTACTTATTTTATCGGAGAATTGCGTCAAAATGTTGCATTTCGCGAGGCGATTAGTGCCTTACACGATGTTGTAGTCTCCGATATGCGATTCCAGCCCAAAGATAAAACTGCTTATAAAGAATGGCGTGCCAAACAGGAGGAAATCGACTGGCAAATTGTCGCCAATCAGCGTCAAGACTTAGCAGCAAAAATCCAGCCATTGCAGGCAGAATTAAACCAATTTTACCAGCGCCGTTCTGAACGTTTAAAACCTTATTATCGAGCGCGAGAAGCCTTCCGCCGCTATGTTTGGCAAAAAGAATTAGACTTTTATTTTGTCTTCGACCCAGTAATTACCGTCCATCCAGATGAAGTATTCTTTGAATGTTTCAGCGTAGATGAATCGAGTTATGGCCGTTTGGGTGCAAGCTACGAGGTGTTTAAAAATATCAATGAATTTGCTTGCGGCACTACCAATGTTGATTACTCGGCGGCCCTTTATGATGAATTTCAAAAAGTTCGCAGTTACAAAACAACTTTGCTGCAAGTTGACCCCTCTGGCTTTGAAGTTCAAACTAGCAATGAAGAGGTATTTAAAGAAGTTAAAATTGATTTACCCGACAGTTGGGTAAGAGGTTTTCTACAAGTTAGTTCGGCAATGTCCTTACCTGCGACGCAATTTGATTTGCATCCGATGGACATTCATAATATGTGTTTTATCCTGCGTCGCCACAAAGAGAAAAAAGGGCCGCGCAGTCTGCGATACCATCTGAAACCAGGGGAACCAGTGCGGATCGTTTTTGAACCTTGGGGGACAGAAATTATTTGTCACCGTTCGATTTATCATGGTTCGCAAGAACAGGAAATCAGAGTTTGGGGCCGTCGCCGCCTCCACATTTTAGAGCGTTTAATTCCTGTAGCTAAAAAGTTTACTGTACATTTATTAGGTACGGGAATGCCGTCCTTTTATGTAGCTGATTTAGGCGATATGTCCTTTACCTTGGGATTATCGGGATGGAGCGCCAATGATTGGTCAAAATCTGGTAACTTTGATTTAATGGCTCCCCGTGCTGATGTTGATAGTTGGACGCAACAACTTATTTTTGATGCTTTGCGGGAAAATTGGCGGGAAACTCCTGATAGTTTGGCCCAGCGGCTTAAGTTAAGTCGGGTCGCAGTTTTAGGCGCTTTAAGTGCTTACACTCAGGCGGGAAGAGCTATTTACGATTTGAATAAGCAGGTTTATCGGGTACGGGAATTAAGCCGAGAACCTTTGCCAATGGAACGGCTACGTTTTGCTAATGAGCGAGAAGAGAAAGCGACTCGTTTTCTAAGTCAAAATGCAGTCCAGATCGCTGCGTCAAATATTGACGTGGCTGGCGCATTTACTTTACAAGGAAATGTGAATGACAAAGAAAAAAGTTTTAATCCCTGCTTGACAGTTGACGCAGATGAGCGTATAATTCAAGCAGAATGTAATTGCAATTGGCATCAGCAAAATAAGCTGTACAAAGGCCCTTGCGAGCACATTTTGGCTCTGCGGATGCAATACAGCCGCCAAAGTCAATAAGTTAATAGTAAGTTAGTGAATTACGCGCCGTAAGTACCCGGTATTCCGTATCCTTACAAATGGTAAACAGCCTTGCAATCCGGGCGGTGGATCGCCGTCCTTGCGCTTAGTTCTAGCACGCATCACTAGCCTGCTCTTGACTGTGCGGGCTTTCAGTACTACTCGCTATTCCGGTTTAAATTCTGTGAATAGAATGAGCGAGTAGTACTGAGCCCGCTGGAGTTGAGCAGTCTAGTTCTGAGGGTTTACGAAGGGGCAACCAATTGGCGGCGCGTGATTTTTTTTATAATAATTAAAACGGAAATGATATTAGTTGCGATCTGTCATTGTTCGCTGTGCTCCGCAATCGCAAGGTATTGAGATTGCTTCGGGCTTGCTTCGTACCTCGCAACTGCGCTACGCTTGGCTCGCAATGACAAGTATTTAATTGGATCGTGATATGACTCTCAACGACACTGAACAACAAACTCCTACTGATACCTTACCTACCGATGGTACTACTCGGATACGGCCCTGGGGTAAAGTTACGATCTTAGAAGAAGGCGAACGTTATCGGATTAATCGCATTGAAGTAAAACCAGGTCATCACATGAGTGCTCAAATGCACTATCACCGTAGCGAACACTGGGTAGTTGTTTCCGGTACTGCTAAAGTTATCTGCGACGGAAAAGAGCAGATTTTGATGCAAAAACAATCAACTTATGTACCGATGAACACGCCTCATCGCTTAGAAAATCCGGGGGTGATTCCCCTAGTAATGATTGAAGTGCAAAACGGGGAATATCTAGGTGAGGATGACATCATCAGATTTCCAGAAGATCCTGAAGAGGAGTAAAAATTAGCCTCAAATTATCATAGTAGGGTGGAGGCTACCCACCCTAAATTTCTAATAACTTAAGATCGCACTTTTCCATCCGGCATCCTAGTATCTTGCATCGCCGCATCCCTCAGATTCACATTGGCGATATTAGCATCTTTTAAGTTCGCACCAGTCAAATCCGAACCTCCCAGATTTGCGCCACTGAGATTCGCACCAGTCAAATCTGCATCCCGCAGGTTAACTCCCATTATTTCCATCCCCATTAAGCTACCGCCCTTAAGACTGACATTAGTTAAATTCGCGGTAGATTGGCGAGTATTCCTGAGATTTGCACCCACCAGATTTGCACTTTCCAAATTTGCACCTAGCAAATTTGCATAGCTAAGATTAGTACGTTCCAGATTGGCAATCACCATACCTGCCAGAGTCAGATTAGCACGGCTTAAGTTAGCCTTACTCAAATTTGCACCGTGGAGTCTAGCTCCAATCAGAGTAGCACTCTGCAAATTAGCTTTAGTCAAATTTGCCTGATTGAGCTTCGCTTCATTGAGATTCGCTCCTTTGAGGTTAGCACCGCTGAGGTTAGCGCCGCTGAGATTGGCTCCGCTAAGGTCAAATCTTGCTAGTTTTGCTCCCGTCAAGTCGCATCCCGGACAATTTTTGGTTTCAAGTAACTGCTTAAGATGCTCCGCATTTTCTGCTTTCACTGGAGCACTAAAACCAAGTGTCAATAATAATGCCGTTGTTGCCAAAATCCCAATTCTCATCTCCCCAACCTCACCAAAGTCTCCTTATTCTTAAATATGCACTATTTTTCAATACTGCTGAGTGATTATGGTCTGTGGGGACTGTGACTGTAATCACTGATTGGTAATGGTCAGTGGTTCGTTGTTAGAGATTTTAGTAAAATATATTCTCAAATTAGCGATCGCACTTTTCAGAATATGGTAGAAAGAGCGATCGCCTCAAGTTACAGGCTAACCACCCATTAAATTAGGCGAAAAATTATCCCTAGATAAACAAACTAGGTGAAACCTTAAAGTAATCACCAAGCGCTTTAGCCTGTGCTTTGCTAATCGCCCGTTTACCATTCACAACCTCAGACACAACACCACTCGAAGACTTCATAATGTCTGCTAAATCCCCTTGACTAAGGCCGCTAGATTCCAGAATATGTTGCAAAATCTCGTGAGGCAAACTTTTGTCCATCGGATAGTGTTCTGTCTCATAGGCTTCAATCAGCGTTACTAACAATTTATGTAAAGCCCTCTCCTCTGGAGAGCGGTTTTTCGCAAAAGTTAGCCTTTCTGCTACTTTCAGGAGGCGATCGTATTCCTCTTCAGTTTCGATCGCCTGGGGAGCAATTTCTGACAGTAGCTTTGTATAAATAACTCGGTCAAAAGTAATCGTCATTTTTCCATTTATCTTTGTCGTATTCAGCGTGGGTGAGGAAATATTTGTAGTAAACGGTTTGGTCTTCGTAGTCAATACCAACAATCAAGCGATAATCATTGCCTTTGATATTAAAAACGGTGAAATTTCCTACCGCTTCAGCATCTCCATCTCCAGCTTTATACCATCAAAACTATCCCCAACTAAGCCAAATTTCCGCAAATTCTTGACTCTTAATTATTCCTACCTTATTATTAGAATAGTTTTAAAGTCGATTTTAAGGTGTAATCTTTATAAATATAATCGGTTATATATACGCCCACATATTCCCACAAATAGATAGTACCTCCAAACAATCAAAAAAGCAAGGGGGTAAAGCAAAAATTTTTACTCAACCCCCCAACCCTTACCTACCTTTGATTCCAGGCATTCGCCGCATCAGTCACAGCCGCCTCAACTGACTTTTGATCCAACATCGCGGCCTGCAAATTCTCATAAATCGCCTTTTGCAACTTCTTAATATCCTGCATCGCCGGAATCAGAATCTCCGCATCCTTCATCTGACTCGCACTTACCATCCTCGCCAAATCCGCCGACTTAGCATCCGCCGCCACACTCTGAAAATAACCATCCTGTAAAGCCGCAACAGTTGACGGCAAAACATTCGCTGCCTTGGCAAAAGTAAGCTGATTTTGGTTGTTAGTTACATAAAGGGCAAACTTCACAGCCAAATCGGGTACATCCGTATTACGGGGAATCACCAAATTCATCACCGCCACACTTTTCTTACCCGTTTTCCCCGTAATTTGCGGAGCTGCGGTCGAAACCTGCGCTATAGTCGGAGCATTCTGCGCGATCGCAGACAAAAATTGCGGCCCCGTACCCAACAAAGCCGTCTCCCCCGCCTGATAAAGTTCAATCCCTCGACGGTGGCCTTGAATTAACGCCTCCTTCGGTAACAACCCACCCTTGTACAAATCAACCCAATACTGGAAAACCGCCTTACCTTCAGGAGTATTAAACGCCGCCTTTCCTTGGTCATCAACCAAACGGACTCCCATTTGCACAAAAGACTGCAAAACCTCAGCCGAATCTTCTGGGACAAAGGTTACAAAAAAAGCATACTTGCCCGTTTTTTCCTTAACCTGCTTCGCAACGTCAGCCAACTCAGTATAAGTGGTCGGAGGTTTACTCACTCCCGCCTGCTTCAGGAGTTCCGAATTATAAATCATGACCTGCGTTGTTAGATACCAAGGAATGCCAAAACTTTTACCGTTGAGAATGCTAGCTTTCCAGATATTAGGGAGGTATTGCGATCGCACAGCATCAGGAACCTTAGCATCCAAATCCAGCCAAGCATTGCGTCCTGCCAACAGCGAAGCAAAATCGGGATTAAGATTTACCACATCCGGTGCAGTTTTTGCCGAAACTGCTGCTAAAATTTTACTTTCCATCGCCGACCAAGGCACATCCACCCATCGCACCTTCACCCCCGGATTTTCTGACTCAAACTTAGCGATCAGTTGATTAAAATAATCAGTAAACTGAGGTTGGAGCTGCATCGTCCAGAACTCAACTTCTTGCCGATTCTTGTTCTCAGCATTAGGAGTACCAGTAGCACAGCCAAATGCGATCGCTACCAACAGCCCCAAAAGGGCAAAAATTCCAAACCGTTTCCAAGTCTTGCGTTTCATTTTATTGATTCTTTGACCATCATGGTTATTCTCAGCTAAATTGGATAGCATAATTTTGGAGCAGGGGAGTAGGGGAGATGGGGAGCAGAGGAGATGGGGAAGATAGGGAAGATAGGGAAGATAGGGAAGATGGGGGAGATACGGGAGATGGGGAAGATGGGGGAGATACGGGAGATACGGGAGATGGGGAATTACCAATTACCAATTACCAATTACCAATTACCAACTAACAACTAACAACTAACAACTAACAACTAACAAAATATGGTTAACTTTTTTAAAGGATTATTTTCCAATCGCCAGCCCGGAATCGGCATCGAATTGTCTTCAGATTTAATCAAAGTCGTTCAGCTTCAAAAAAAAGGATCGGCATTAAAACTAGGGATATTAGCTACAGCAGAAGTCCCCGAAGACATCGTACAAGAAGGTCAAATAGTCGATCCGCCAACAATGGCAGAACTGATTAGATCCCTACTCGCCGATAACAAAATCACAACCAAACGAGTAGCTACAGCTATTCCGGGCAGAGAAGCAGTAATCCGCTTAATCCCCGTTCCCGCCGAACTCAACGACGACGAACTGCGGGAATACATGAACGCCGAAGCAGGTCTATACTTACCATTCCCCAGAGACGATGCAGACGTAGACTATCAGAAACTCGGCTTATTTGTCGATGAAGATGGCATAGAAAAAGTACAAGTAGTCCTAGTAGCAACCCGGCAAGAAGTTACAAATACTTACATCAATACATTTCAAGAAGCAGGGCTAACAATTGATGTCTTAGAAGTCACAAGTTTTGCATTAATCCGCACCATGCGCGACCAACTGCAACAATTTTCTGCCCAAGAAGCAGCAGTGCTAACAGACATAGAATTCGATAGTACAGAGCTAGCTATAGTAGTAGATGGCATACCTCAATTTAACCGGACAATTCCCATCGGCACATACCAAATTCAAACCGCCCTCAACCAGGCGATGAACTTGCCCCCCACCAGAGACACGAGGGAAGTTCAAGGCATGACCCTCCCAGTTACAGATACAATGGGCACATCAGGGGGGGATGCGAATCCAGGTACAAATGCCATGATTAAAGTATTAGGCGAATTAGCCGACGAACTGCGCCGCTCGATCGATTTTTACCTCAACCAGAGTGAAGAATTAGAAGTGGCGCAACTGCTGCTGGCAGGGCCCGGAGCAGCGATCGGCAAACTCGACGAATTCTTTATGCAGAGGTTGAGCTTGCCAGCTAGCCAAGTAGATCCAGTGGAAGCCCTCTCCCTGGAATTAGAACAAGAAATTCCCCCAGAACAACGAACTGGTTTGGGAATAGCATTGGGTTTAGGACTAAGGGAGGTTTGAAGCGTGTACAGCTTAGATATTAATTTTCTCAACGATCGCCCGGATTACAAACCGGTAGATGTTAATCGAGAACGCAAAAGTAAATCTGCAAGTTCAGCCGATCAAACTCCGATTCTAGTTGGGGTAGCCGTAGCACTAGCTCTCAATGGCGTTGTCGGAGGCGCTTACTGGTGGCTGACTCAAGAAAATACTAGAACTGGGGAACGCAAAGCAGTAGCTGAACAGAAAGCGGCTCAATTAGAAGCTCAAGTAGCCGAAATCACCAAAATCAAAAACGAAACCCAGAAAATAGAGGGAGAGTATAAAGCCTTGGGTACGGTATTCGATCAAATTAAGCCTTGGTCAGCCATGTGGCGAGATCTAGGCGATCGCATCCCAGCAGGAGTAAAAATCTCCAAAATTGACCAAACCGAGCCGAGCCCGGCCCCCGTCACCCCCACCCCAGCAGCAGCGGCAAAATCTCCCTCTCCCTCGCCGAGTGGCTCTCCTGCTGCCAGCGCATCTCCTGCTGCCAGTGCCTCTCCTACGGCCCCTGCTGCCCCGCCAGCACCAATGAAGACAGCCACATTAGTAATTACCGGTGTCGCCAGTTCCTTCGAGCAAGTCAACGACTTTCTGCTGCTAATCCAGCGTTCTCCCTTTTTCAAAGATACCGACACAAAACTGCTCGGAGCAACATTAAAAAACAACACCACACAAATAGAACTTCAGAACAAAAGCGCAGGAGGAACCGCCGAAATTCCCAAACTACGCCCCATAGTCGAATATAAAATTGAAACAGCCCTCAGCGCCACTCCTGCATCCCAATTGCTTCCAGAGCTGAGGAACAAACAGGCAGACGGTCTAGCAATCAGGATCGAAACACTTCAAGAAAAAGGAGTGATCGCACAACAGCCAGAGGTGAAAAAACCATGACAGTAGCAAATCAATATATTCCCGGCGAGGAAGGTCAAGAAGAAGAAGGCAAGGCCATATTTGGCATCAAGCTAACTCCGCAAGTCATTGGAGCTGCGATCGCCGTTCTTGGTCTAGGACTAGCCGGCTATCTAACCTACCAGTTCGTGTTGCCAGAATTGCAAAAAGGTAACGAAGCCAAAGGGAAAATTACAGAACTTGAAGGCAAGCAACAACTACTGCAAGCTCAAATTAAGAAAAAAGCTGAAGTAATTGCCGCTCGCGACGAAGCCATACAGCGGAGAATTGAGGTAACGTCAATGTTTGCTGACGACACCACCTTAAATACTCTGCTTTACGACGTTACTCAACTGGTCAACAAAATTAACTCTGGAGTTCAAGGCGACGATCGCAAAGCAAAACTGACAAAATTTGAACCTGTCCCGGTGAAAGTAGTTGCCCCATCAGGCCCAGCAGCCGCAGCGGCAATGCCCGACCCAGATATTGTCCTTGATGGTAGTTTGGGATCTGGGGTTAACGGTCAGCTCAGACGCAAGACTTTTAAAGTTGAGTTTGAAGGTAGTTTCCCTCAAACTCAAGCCTTCCTACGAAATCTAGAGCTGATGCAATCCCTGTTAGTAGTGAAAAACTTAAAATCTCAGTTGTCAGAAACAACTCAGAAAATAGAAGTTGACTATCAGCAAGGGAAAATTATTCCTGTAGGTGTGCCACAAACTAAAATCAAAACAGCCTTTGACTTGCATGCACTACTGCCCTTAAAACAAGTTGAGCCAGCGGCTACCCCAAGTCCAGCCGCACCTGCAACTCCTAAACCTGCGGCAGCCAAATAGTGCTATTTTGTATTCCAATACAAGTATAGCTAGGGGCTAGGGGCTAGGGACTAGGGGTAGAGTCTGGTTTCAGAAATTCAAAACGTCCTAACCGCCTTGGTGCTTGCTATAGTAGTACATTTGTCAATACTCTAAGAGTCAGTAGCGCACCTGACACTTGAGAGCCAACAGCAAACAAAGTTTTAGTTGAGGAGGGAACGTGAAACAACATTTAAGATTGGGTGGAGGGCTTTTCGGCGCGGGGGTCGCAGTCCTGGTCGCACAAGCACCAGTCTGGGCAGCACCCACAAAAGTTACTGCCGTACAGCTCACTCAAACCAGCAGTGGGTTTAATATTGTATTGGCAACAGAGAAAGGCGATCGCCCTCAAGTTTTTACAATTAACGACGGTAACACCTTCCGAGCAACCATCACTAATACCCAACTGCGCCTACCCCAAGGTAACGCTTTCCGGCAAGAAAACCCAGCTCCCGGCATTGCTTCTGTAGAAGTAACTCAAATTGATGCTAACAGCGTCAGGATCGTCGTTGCAGGCAACGGTAGCTCTCCCTCTGGGCAAATCCTTCAGACACAGGGTCAAGGAATAGTCTTCAGCGTAGCTCAAGGCAGAGGCTCCGCTACTGCCAGCGCCCCTGCGATCGCACCGCCACCACCACCCGGCCAACCCCTAAGTCAGGCAGTCCCGCCCCCGGCTCCAGGCCTACCTCTGAGCCAAGCAGTACCAGCGCCTCAAATCCGTACTGCTCAGTCTCCGAACGTGATGGTTCCCAACCCCGAAGTCACGATTACCAGGAACGAGCAGCCACCGCTTCCCGAAGATATTCAACCCTCTCTCAACCAAGCTCCTCCTTTTCAGTCGCGAGCTGTTGCACCACCTCTAGGAGATATCGCCGTCTCAAATATCGATCCCTCTCCCTCAGCAATCAACCTCAATACATCTGAACGCATCCCTCGCCTAGTGTTGCGAGATGCACCCGTCAGAGATGTGTTAGCTTTGCTAGCCCGCGCCGCCGGAGTCAACATTGCCTTTACGGGGGGCAGCGCTCAGGGGCAGACAGGTCAGGCAGCTCAGCCCGGTGTCCCCAATCAGGGAGCTAGCACTACAGATGAAGGGCCAAAAATTTCCTTAGATATTGAGAATGAATCCGTTCAAGATGTCTTTAACTACGTACTCCGTCTTAGCGGTTTACAAGCTAATCGGATCGGGCGCACGATCTTTGTGGGCACTAATTTGCCCATTGAGGCCCGCAACTTAATCACCCGATCGTTTCGGCTCAATCAAGTCCAAGCCGGACAAGCCGCAGCTTTCTTAAGTGCCCAAGGAGCAGAAACTCAAAGAGTTGTTAACATCGTCAGGCGTACAGTTACGGGTACAGGCGTTGACCGGAACGTAACCGAGGAAAACTCAGTAGAAATTCGACCGCTCGGCGCAGCTCAAGGTACTGGAGCTTTATTGCTCAGAGGACTATCTGTACTTACTGACGAGCGATTAAATGCCATCACTTTAATCGGCACTCCTCGCCAAGTGGAAATTGCTAGCTCATTTTTGACTCAGCTAGATTTACGCCGCCGCCAAGTTGCTGTGAATGTGAAGATTATTGACATCAACTTAGCAGGACAAAATAACTATAGTTCTAGCTTTTCCTTCGGAATTAATAACAATTTCTTCGTTAATGATGGCGGAAATGCCACCCTGAATTTTGGGGGTGTCAATCCACCTAATACGCTTACTACCCGCAGCTCTCTAACTGGTCGGCCGATAGTACCCAACCCAGTTACAGGCGATCCATTTTACGATGTTAACAGCGATCCCATTAACGTTCCGCTGACAGCTCCCGGCGGTGGTCTTTTTATCCAGCCGCGATCGCCAGTAACAACTGACCCCAACCGGGTAGGGATTTCAGATTACACGCCCTTTGAAAGAACTCTAAATGGAGATGATGCTGGACAGTTGGATTCCCTGGGGGAAGCAACATTTAGCCTCTTTCCCTTATTCCAATATCCGACAAGATTTCTGTCTCAGTTGCAGGCGCAGATTCAGACCAACAATGCCAAGATTCTGACAGATCCTACCCTGATTGTTCAGGAAGGAGAGACTGCGGGTGTAAACTTAACGGAACAAGTAATTACCAACATCACGACGCAGACAACAGCGGGCACGGGCTTAACTCAGCAAACAGTGACAGCAGAGAAAGGAAATGCAGGTTTGACTCTTAACGTGGAGGTAACTCGCATTGATGACAATGGTTTTATTTCTATGCGAATCAACCCCACAGTCAGGGCGATCGCCAGAACTTCACCTCTGGGCAATAACCTGATTTCATTGCTGCAAGAACGCTCTTTGTCTTCGGGATTAATTCGCCTGCGCGACGGTCAGACGTTGATCGTGTCGGGGATAATTAATGATACAGAAAGAGTTACAGCTAGCAAAATCCCCATTTTGGGAGATTTACCGATAATTGGAGCACTTTTCAGAAGCACTAGCAAGAGTAACCAGCGGGCGGAAGTGATTGTGTTGGTGACACCGCAAATCCTAGATGATAGCGATCGCTCTTCCTTTGGCTACCAGTACAACCCCAGTCCAGATGCACGCCAAATGCTCCAGCGAGGCGTGCCGATTCAGCAGAGATAAGATGATGGGGCAGGGGGGCAGAGGAGCA